>JASHXJ010000374.1 GCA_030043595.1 Trebonia sp. | reverse complement strand
GGCGGGCCCGGCTGGGCGCCGGCGGCCGGATGGACCGGCCCGGGGAGCGGGTGGACCGGCCCGGGGAGCGGGTGGACAGGCCCGGGAGGCACCGGGTGGGGACCGAACGCCGGCCGCCAGGCCGGCAGGGCAGTCGGCGCGATGGTCATGCCGTTCCTCGTGCTCTGCACGCTGCTGGTCGTCGGCGGCCTGGGAGTGGCCGGCATCGGGACTGGCCGGCCGATCGGCATCGTGCTAATCCTCGCGGCGCTGGCGCTGCTGCGGCGGCTCATCTTCCGGCGCCGCGTCCGGACCCGGGGTCCGCGGCGCCGCTAGCAGCGGCAGCCGCTTAGCGCTTACTGGGGTGCCCGGGTTCCCATGGTCGCTACCTGCGATTTATGGTGGAAGGGACCGACCTTTCCGAGCAAGCACGGTGAAGTGCGATGGCGATGCGTTACTACGCTCCCTTCCCCGGCCAGAACAGGGAACCGTTCCGGACGGCGACACCGCACGTGCTGCGCATAGGACACGCGGAGCGCGACGCGGCGGCATGGGATCTCGGTGAGCACTACGTAGCCGGCCGGCTGACCCTGGACGAGCTGCACGAGCGCCTCGGCGCGGTGTTCACCGCCAGAACGTACGGGCAGCTGCACCGGGTGATGGCCGACCTCCCGGGCCTGCAGGGGCCAGCCGCCGCTCTGCCGTCAGCGCCGGCTGAGCGCAGGAACGCCACGCCTTCGGACCGGGCCGCCCGGGTCGCGGCCGTGTCGCTGCTCGTCCTCGCGATGCTGATCTGGCTGTTCACGGCCCTGCTGTTCGCAAGGCACGGCTTCTACCACTATCCGGGCGGCTATCCGGGCACGGGCCAGTTCGGGCCGGGCCGGTTCAGCCCTGGCTTCGGGCCGGGCGGCGGGCCGTAGCGCTACTGCTGCACGCGCTGCGGCACGACCAGGTAGCGGAAATCGTTCCCCGATCCCAGGTCGCCCGGCGGGGGCTCGTGCGTGATGACGGCCGGCTTGCTGGCGCTGGTGAACAGCAGCCGCACCTTCGCAGTGTCGGGGACGCTCGCGTCGGCGGGCGCGCGTGCCGGGTCGGGCGCGGCCACCGCCGCGGCCGCGATGACGCCGTCGAGCAGGTAGTGCGGGCTGAACGCGATGACCGGCTGGTCCCCGGTGAAGGTCGCGGGAACGGTCTCCCTGGCCCGCGCCTGGCCCTGGGTCGCCGCGCCGACCGTGACCCGGCCGGGCGCGAACGACAGCTGCACCGGGGTCCCGCGCTCGGCGACGAGCGACACCCGGCGCACCGCCTCGGCGAAGGCCTCGGCGGGCAGGTCCGCCGTGCAGCCGAACTCGTCCGGGAACCGGGACCGGTACCTGATGAACTCACCGGCCAGCAGCCGGGTGGTCAGCCGGCGCGTGCCGACCTCGAAGCCGATCATGGCACCGCCGCCGTCGGGGCCGTCGCCGCCGCTTTCCCGCAGCATGATCCGCACCGGCGTGCCTGAGCTCATGATCTTCGCCGCGTCGGCCAGCGTCCTGGCGGGCACCAGTACCGCGGCCTTGCCCGCCTCGCGGACGTGCTCGCCGATCCAGGCGGCGGGGGTCCACTCCAGGTCCCTGACCGCGAGCCGGTAGCGGTCGGTAGCGGCGAGCGTCATCGTCGCGTCGCCGAGCTCAAGGCTGACCGCGGTCAGCATCGGCAGCGTGTCGTCACGGCTGGCCGCGGGGGTGACCTGGCTGATCGCGGCGGCGAGCACGCCGCTATCGGCCGTCCCGGCGAGCAGCGGCAGCTCGGGCAGCTCCGGGTACTCCCCCGGCGGCAGGGTCGCCAGCGTGAACGCCGCATCGCCGCAGGTCATGCTCACCCCGTCCGGATCGTCGGCGAACTCCACGGGGCGCCCAGGCAGGCTCCGGGTGATCTCCGCGAGCAGCCGGCCGGGGACAAGGACCGCGCCGGGCTCGCTCGCGCTGGCCGGCACGACCATCCGCGCCGAGACCTCGTAGTCGAAGCAGGACACCGTCAGCCCGTCGTCGCCGGCGCGCAGCAGCAGCCCGCCGAGGACGGGGATCACCGGCCGGCTGGGCAGCGCGCGGGCCGCCCACGCCACGGCCTCGGCAAGTGCGTCCCGCTGCACCGTGAACTTCATGGCATGTACCTCGCGCTCCCTGTCCGACCCGTCATAAGGGGCAATAGTGGCACGCCCCACTGACATTCGGCAGTGGCCTCTCGGGGGGGTGTGCGCCCGGTAACCGACGTCGCCGGTCCCGGTCCCTGTCCGCGCTCCCGGGCAGGGACCGGGACCGGAGCTAGGCCAGGTACGTGCCGTAGAACGCGAAGATCTTCTGCCAGCCGTCCACGGCGGCCTCGGGCCGGTACGCGGGCCGGTTCACGGAGAAGAAGGCGTGCCCGGCGCCCTCGTAGCTGTGGAACTCATAGGTCTTGCCGGCCGCCGCCAGCGCCGCCTCGAGCTCGGCCACGTGTTCCGGCGACGGGTACTGGTCGTCAACGCCGAACAGCCCGAGCAGCGGGCACGACAGGTCAGGCGTCTTGTCAACGATCGGGCCGACCTTCAGCGGCATCCCCGCGGGCGGCTCGCCCACGATGAACGCGCCGTAGCAGTCCACGGCCGCGTCGAGCGGCAGGCTGACCGCGGCGAGGAAGGACTGCCGCCCGCCCGAGCAGTAGCCGATCGTGCCGACCTTGCCGTTGGCGGTGGGCAGCCCCTTCAGGTAGCTCGCGGCACCCGCCACATCGCCGACGAGCCGGTCGTCGGGCACGCCGCCCTTGGCCCGCGCGGCGGCCGCCGCGTCGTCCGGGCTGGCGCCTGGCGCCTCGCGCCAGTACAGGTTCGGCACGACGGCGTTGTAGCCGTGGGTGGCGAACGTCCGGGCGATCTCCTTGGTCCCCGCGTCGTACCCCGGCATGTGGTGGATCACCACGACGCCGCCGATCGGGGCGCCTGGGTCCAGCGGCCTGGCCGAGTAGGCCTCGATCGTGTCGCCGCCGTGTCCGGTGATCGTGATGCTTTCCGCAATTATCGCGTCAGACATTGCTGAATCTCCTGTTTCGTGTGTTGCGGCTTAGTCAAGGCCAGCGGGCGCCGACTCGAGCACCGCCTCGATCGCCTTCATCAGGGCGCGCGCCGACTCGGCGGTCAGCTCGACCGCGACCCGCGCCGACGGCCCCTGCTCCGGGGCGAGGAAGTCGATGTTGAGGGTGTGCCCGTACGGCGCGTGCACTGGGTGGTCGAAGTAGACGCTGCCCTCGGTCACCCGGAACCAGCCGGACGCCCCCTTGGCGCTGCCGCTCATCGCGACCTTCTCGGTCAGGTACGTGCACATGTAGCAGATCTCCTTCCGTCAGGCTCAGCCGAATCATCCCACCAGACTTCTTAGCGGCGCGAACGAACCGGCCCGGTCGGCCACCGCCCGCGCGCGCGGCGTGAAAGACTCGTGACCATGTCCTACCTCGCCGCGGCAGACCGCTACACCAGGCTTCCTTACCGCCGCTGCGGGCGCAGCGGCATCCTGCTGCCCGTGGTGTCCCTCGGGCTGTGGCAGAACTTCGGCGACGGCAGCCCGCTCGAGGTGCAGCGGGCGATCCTGCGGCGCGCCTTCGACCTGGGCGTCACGCACTTCGACCTGGCCAACAACTACGGTCCTCCATACGGCGCCGCCGAGATCAACTTCGGCCGGCTCATGCGGGAGGACTTCCGCCCGTACCGGGATGAGCTGATCATCTCGACCAAGGCCGGATACGACATGTGGCCCGGCCCGTACGGCGACCATGGCTCCCGCAAGTACCTGCTGGCCAGCCTGGATCAGTCGCTGGGCCGGATGGGCCTGGACTACGTCGACATCTTCTACAGTCACCGGTTCGACCCGGACACCCCGCTGGAAGAGACGATGGGCGCGCTGGACACCGCGGTCCGCCACGGCAAGGCCCTGTACGCAGGGATAAGTTCCTATTCTCCGGAACGGACCCTGGATGCTCTGGCGATCCTCCGCTCGCTCGGCACGCCGCTGCTGATCCACCAGCCGTCGTACTCCATGCTGAACCGCTGGATCGAGGGCGGGCTGCTCGACGTGCTCGGCACGGCGGGCGTCGGCTGCATCGCGTTCTCGCCGCTGGCCCAGGGCGTGCTGACCGGCAAGTACCTGACCGGGATACCCGCGGGCTCGCGGGCCAGCCTGGACGGCTCGCTGTCTTCCTCGCAGCTCAGCGAGAAGACGCTGGCGCACGTGCAGGCGCTCGGCGAGGTCGCCGCCGGGCGCGGGCAGACGCTCGCGCAGATGGCGATCTCCTGGGTGCTGCGCGACGAGCGGGTGACATCGGCGCTGATCGGGGCCAGCAGCGTGGCACAGCTGGAGGAGAACCTCGCCGCCGCGGCCAAGACGACGTTCAGCCCGCAAGAGGTCGCCCGGATCGACGAGAACGCGGTCGAGGCGGGCATCAACATCTGGGCCGCCTCGAGCGCCCACTGAGGCGGCGGGGCGCGGTCAGGTGGCTACGTCCCGATCGCCTGGCGGAACGTGAACAGGCCTGTGGGGTCGTAGGTCTTCTTGACCGTGACCAGGGTGGCGTAGTTGGCGCCGTAGTAGGCCTGGCGCCAGGTGGTCAGGGCCGGGTCGATGTAGTTCTGGTAGGCCTGGCCGCTGGCGTACGGGC
>JASHXJ010000373.1 GCA_030043595.1 Trebonia sp. | reverse complement strand
AGGAGGTCGCGGATCTCTGGCTCGGTGGAAAGGTCGACTGGCTGGATCTGGCCGCGCTTTTCGTTGAGGACGAGTTCGGTGGCAGTGCCGGCCAGGATGTTGCCAGCGTCGGCGTCCGCCCAGCGCACGCCGTTGAAGGCCGTTCGGGTCCACCGGCCGGCCACCATGCAGTCGAGGACCGGCCGGCCGTAGATGTCGGGCCCGCTGCGCCGGACCGCGATCACCCGCGCGGCATCAACGCCTGGTGCCACGGCGAATGCCTCGCGCAGCGTGACGAGCACGTGCCCGGCGATGAGCAGCAGGTAGAGCGCGGACCGCTCGCCTTTCGGGAGCTTTCGCAGCGTCAGGTTCCCCGCCTCGGTCGAGGCTGGCAGTCGCTCGGGAACCGCGTCCTCGTCCGGAACTAGCACGATCAGGGACAGTTCAGTGCCGTCGATGCCGACCGGGGCGGCCGGCGCCTCGTTGTCCTCGAAGGCTTCAGCCAGCGTCGCCAGCACGGTGTCCGGGTCGTTGCCGGTCAGCCGCGCCCACTGCCTGTCGAGTTCCTGCTGGGCCTGCGCCTGCTGCGCCTGCGCCTGCCGCCATCGGTCGTTGAGGTCGGCCTGTGCTGCCTGCGCCGCGTACTGCCTGGCCGCCGCGCGCCTGGCCCGGTCGAACATGCCGACGCCGCGTAGCGCGTTCTTCTCATGCCAGTCACGGACCGCGTCCGGATCCGGAAGCTGGGGCATCGGGGCGACAGGCCGCTCAACCGGCGGGAAGTCGTGCCGGTGCAGGCTGGTGATCTCCTGGAAGATGGCGGCCAGCCGCTGGGCTTCCCTGGCCTTGTCCGCCTCGGCCTGCGCGCGGCGGGCGGCGCTGGCCTGGCGCTCCAGGGCCGCCACCGACGGCCGGCCGCTGCCCCTGCCGCCGCTCGTGTGGCTGCTCTTGCGGCGGCTCTTGCCGCCGACGGCGCCATAGACGCTGAACGGGCCCAGGCCGGAGGAGAAACCGGTCCGGCCGGTGCCGACGTGAACTCGCGCGATCCGTGGCCCGACGCCGGCCCGCACGCCATGACTGGACACCCGGACCCGGACACCGGGCGCAAGCTTCACAGAAAACCCCATAGCATTTCGAGCTTAGCGCCGCCTGGGTCCACCGACGAGACACCCATTCCGCCGTGCAGTTGGGCGAGGTGACGCTGTTCTTCCAGGTCAGGCTTACCGGTGTCACGTCGGTCTCCAAGCCGGTGCGGTTCGAGTCGACCATCGGGGTCCGGGACCTGGTCATGGAAGGCGACCGTCTGTACTACGACAACAAGTGGCCGCAGGGGCATCCGGTCAGCCCGAGCGTTTTCGCGCACCACAACTGCGGCAACGTCACCGGCGGCAAGCTGGCCCAGTGGACCCCCAACGGATACAAGGCCCATCCGGCTGCCGTGTACGTCGGCTCGGTGTGGCATCAGTGGTCCTGGCAGCTGGCCGGCTACCCGGGAACCTGGTATTTCTATGCGACCAGCGTCCTGATCCATCGCATCGGCCACGGCGGCATCTACCACTTCGGCAGCGACAAGAATCTCGGCCAGAACCCGGCGGGCGGGGGATATAGCGGGTGACAATGCTCGCTGGTGCTGCCCTGGCGCCTTATGGGGTCCCGAGTGGTATCACGGAGCCCAGGGGGCCATCCCAGCCCGCGACGGTCCAAATCGACCGGCCGGCTAGCAGGCTAGGCTCTTTCACTAGAGGCGGTTCCTGTTTAGCCCCGGATTGGAGTCAACCGCGTGAGCAAGTCTCCTGACGAGGATGCGCCCGGTCGTGGCGATGCCGCTCGTATGCCGTTCGAACCCCGCGGCTACCGAGGCGGCCCGGACAATCCATGGCCGCTGCCCCAGCCTGCCGTCCCGCTCGGCAAGCCCCGTCCGGGGCACGGCACCGTGTGCGTGAACGACAACGACGGCACTTGGATGGGGGTATGGGACGACCCATCGGAGCAGAGCGAGGAGGGCGGCCCAATAGTCAGGGGCGAAGACTTCGAGGGTAGCAGGGCAGAAGTCCTGCAGTGGGCACGGTCCCGGCCCGCTGCCGAGTTTTTCATCTTCTCCCGCACGGCCAACGACTACGTACCGCTGCCACGCGACGAGGGCTGAGCCCCGCCACCCCCGAACGGCCGGGCAAGACTCAGCCGCCGCGCCCCATTCGGATTCATGACGGCTCACCTGGTGGCCGGGGCGGTCAGCTGGGCGGCAGGCCAACTGGGCAGGTGCAGCGGCTGTGGCCGGGGGAGGCGGCACGGCTCGTTCGGGATAAGTCGGGTGAGAAGCCGACGGCGTGCAGCAGCCGTGAGCGGCGGGTACCGGATGCGGGCCTGGCGGGCTCGGGCTCGGCTGGCTGTTCTGGCCGCGGGGTGACGTCGGTAACGATCTCCTCGGCCATCCCGTACAGCAGCGGCAGCGCGCCGGCGACGACGCCGCCGGTCTCGTTGATGTGCTCGACGCCCGGTCCGATGAGCGCGGCGTCGGCCACGATGCCGCGGATGATCTCCGCGCACTCCTCCAGGTTGACCGCGATGCGCGCGAGCAGGGTGCCGACCCAGAACAGGTAGAACGCCAGCGCCGCGATCAGCACCACGATCTCGATCACGGTCAGGACGACCAGGACGGTCATGACTTCACCTTTCCGAGCACCCGGCCGAGGAACAGATGGTGCTGCAGGCCCTCGGCGAGGACCGCGTCCACGCCGGTGGCGACCTGCGGGATCAGCACGGTGTCGGCGGTGTTGGCTTTCGCCGCCTTGAGCGTGTCGCGGACCGTCACCACCCGGCGGTCGATGATCTGCACGAGGTAGATGAGCAGGCTGAGCAAGGCCGCGACCGCCACGAGGACGATGAGGCCGACGATGAGGGCCCACACCCACAGGGTGTGCTCCGTGGAGTTCATCGCGAGGTCGTGCATGGCTAACCTCCCAGCCTGGCCCGGCCGCGCTGCAGCCCGGCGATGATGATGGTGGCGTGCTCGATCGTGGTGCGCAGCGCTGCCAGCGGCGCGGTGTTGTGCACGGCCTGGGTCAGCCCGTCGTTGATCTTCGGCGCCTCGTCGCCGATCGACCGGGCGAGCAGCAGGATCGGCACTACGAGCGCCACGACGACGAGGACGATCACGCCGCCGATCGTGTAGCCCACCACCCAGCCGGTGGTGCTGTAGCCCGCGGCGAGAATATGCGCGTCCATGCTCACACCGTTTCGCAGAAGTCGCGGACGGGCTTGAGGTTCGCGTTGACCGAGGTGAGCCGCTCGGGCACGGTGCTGGTCAGGCTGGCGACGGCCTGCACGCCGCCGGTGGTGGTGACCAGCGTCTTGCGGACCGCCCGCAGGTGGAAGATCACCCGCAGCAGGCCCACCGCGGTGATCGCGATGATCAGCGCGGCGACGATCAGCGTGAACCAGGCGACTGCTGGCATCTCAGGTGCTCCTTATCCGCTATCCGCGTCAGCCGAGAAGCTTGGCGACCGAGCCCGCGTACCGGACCGCGCCGACCTTCACTGCCTCGATGGTCGTGTCCGTCTCGGCGAGCCCATCGGGGACGCCGTCGAGCTTGCCGATCAGGGCGACCCCGCCGGCCAGGATGTCGTCGGTCGCGGCGCGCACCCGCTCGGTCGCCGCGAGGACCCGGTTGAG
>JASHXJ010000372.1 GCA_030043595.1 Trebonia sp. | reverse complement strand
GCACAAATGAGACTTACCAGTGATGTCCGCCACGCGGACGCGGCAGCCTGGTGCGGGTGCGGCAGGGATGAAAACGGCCGCGCGCCTTACTGCCGAGCCTGTCACAGTCTGGCGACGGCCGGTAGCCCGCATGCGACAGGTGGTGGCGGCGAGGGAGACGCCACGGATCGTTCGGGATAATGAAAGGGCTCAGCGGGAAACCTCCGAGCGGTCCCCGGCCCACAGCGTGTGAAACGAGCCGTCACGGTCCGTGCGGCGGTAAGTGTGCGCGCCGAAGTAGTCGCGCAGGCCCTGCACCAGCGCGGCTGGCAGGCGCCGCGCGCGCAGCGCGTCGTAGTAGGCGAGGGCGGCGGAGAACCCGGGCGCCGGCACACCGAACCGGACCGCCGTGGCCACCACCTCGCGCCAGGCATCCTGCGCGTCCGCGACCTCCCTGCCGAAATCCGGGTCGGCGAGCAGCGTCGGCAGCCGCGGGTCGCTCGCGTAGGCGGCGCGGATCCGGTCGAGGAACTTGGCGCGGATAATGCAGCCGCCGCGCCAGATCACGGCCATCGCGCCCAGGTCGATGTCCCAGTCGTACTCGGCGCTGCCGGCCGCGATCATGTTCCAGCCCTGCGCGTAGGAGACCAGCTTGGACGCGTACAGGGCCTGCTCTACCTTGGCGGCGAAGCCGCTCGCGTCGGGGACGGCCCGCGCGGCTGGCCCGGGCAGCCCGCGGGCGGCGGCGCGCAGGTCGGTGTGGCCGGACAGCGACCTGGCGAACACGGCCTCCGCGATGCCGCTGACCGGCACGCCCAGGTCTAGCGCATCCTGGACGGTCCAGCGGCCGGTGCCCTTTTGTTCGGCCTCATCCCGGACGATGTCCACGAAGGGCTCCTTGGTGGCCGCGTCGGTGTGTGCGAGGACCTCGGCGGTGATCTGGATCAGGTAGGAGTCGAGGCGGCCCTGGTTCCAGGTTCTGAAGGTGTCCGCGATCCGTTGCGGCTCGTAGCCCGCGGCGTGCCTGAGCAGGTCATAGGCCTCGGCGATGAGCTGCATGTCGGCGTACTCGATGCCGTTGTGCACCATCTTGACGAAATGCCCGGCTCCGTCCGCGCCGACGTGCGTGCAGCATGGCGTGCCGTCGACCTTCGCGGCGATGGTCTCGAGCATGGGGCCGAGGTCCTTGTATGACTGGACCGAGCCGCCGGGCATGATCGACGGGCCGTTGAGCGCGCCCTCCTCGCCGCCGGAGACGCCCATGCCGACGAAGTGGATGCCGCCTTGCTTCAGCTGTGCTTCACGGCGGCGGGTGTCCTTGAAGTGCGCGTTGCCGCCGTCGATCAGCATGTCGCCAGGCTCGAGCAGCGGGGCGAACTCGTCGACCACCGCGTCCGTGGCGGGACCCGCGTTGACCATGATGACGATTCTTCGGGGCCGCTCCAGGGAGGCGACGAATTCCTGGGCCGTCTGGCTGGGGACGAAGGTGCCCTCGTGACCGAAGCTGCTCATGACCTCGTCGGTCCGCGCGGTGGTCCGGTTGTGCAGGGCGGTCGGGAAGCCGTGCCTGGCGAAGTTGCGGGCGAGGTTCCGGCCCATGACGCCGAGTCCGGTGACGCCGATCTGCGCTTGCCGTGTCGCGGGCATTGCGTGCTCTTCTCTGTCGTTCCTGTCTTCGTCGTTCCTGTCTTCGTCGTTCGTGTCTTCGTCGTTCGTGTCTTTCGTGTCTTCGTCGTTCCCGCGCCGATGGTCTGGACTGGCGTCTGCCTCGCGCCGGGTTGCGGGCTGTTTCGCGCCGGGTTGGGCCCGGTTTCGCGGGCGGTTTCGCGGTTACGGG
Organism: Trebonia sp.; assembly: GCA_030043595.1. Taxonomy (GTDB): domain Bacteria; phylum Actinomycetota; class Actinomycetes; order Streptosporangiales; family Streptosporangiaceae; genus Trebonia. The sequence continues at coordinate 1,435 of JASHXJ010000372.1, read as the reverse complement.
CGGCCGTGGCAGCGATTGTCGCATACGGGCGAGGCCCAACCACCCGCCGCGGGGGAGTCGGGGGTCCGGCTGTGCGGGGGATCGTTGCGGAGGATCATTGCACTGGAGACCGTTGCCCGTGATCGTCTGCCCGTGATCGTCGCGGAGTCGAGAGGTTATAGGTGAAGACATGACCGGAGCTGTCAACCCCGGCTCTGTTCCCTCGCCCGTTCCTTCGTCCGTCACAGGTTCCGTTCCCGGCTCGGTCCCCGGCTCGGTCCCCGCGCCGCGGGGGGTCGCCGCGGTTCTCGCTGACGTCGACGGCACCCTCGTGACCAATGACAAGGTGCTGACGCAGCGAGCGGTCCGGGCTGTTGACAGCCTGCATCAGCGCGGTGTGCTCTTCGCGATCACCAGCGGGCGCCCGCCGCGTGGCATGCGCATGCTGGTCGACCCGCTTGGCCTGCGCGGGCCAATCGCTGCCTTCAACGGCGGCATCGTCGTCGAGCCCGACATGACGGTCGTCGAGGAACGGGTCATTCCGATGGATGTCGCGGCGGCGGTCATCGACACGATCAGGGCGCACGGCCTGTACGCCTGGATCTACCGGGAAGCCGAGTGGTACGTCACCGATCCGCGGGCGCCGCACGTCGACCGCGAATCGACGACTGTCCAGTTCCAGCCGACGGTGGTGCCCAGTTACGACGACCTCCTCGACCGGACAGTCAAGATCGTGGGGGTGAGCGACGATTTTGACGCGGTGGCGCGCTGCGAGACAGTGGCACAGCAGCAGTTCGGGACGCACGTCTCAGCCGCCCGGTCGCAGCCGTACTACCTCGATGTCACGCATCCCATGGCCAACAAGGGTGTCGTGATCCAGCGCCTGTCGGACTCCTACCAGGTCCCGCTCGGGCAGATCGCGACGCTTGGCGACCAGCCGAACGACGTGCTGATGTTCGTGCGGAGCGGGATGAGCATCGCCATGGGCAACGCGAGCGCGGAAGTGCAGAAGTCGGCCACGTACGTGACGGCGTCCAATGAGGACGAAGGCTTCGCCAAGGCTGTAGAGCAGTTCATCCTGCCGCACGCGGTGCCGGGTCCCAAGGTGCGCCCAGCCGGGTAGAGCCCGGTGCGGAGCCGCGGCGACGGTGCGCACAGCCGGGACGAGCCGGTACGCTACCCATGACGACCTGCCGGCCGCGCGGGTGCGCGGGTGCGCGAGTGCATCGATGGGCTTGGTGCTTGGTGCGCTTCGCGCGCGGCAGATCGCGCGGGCGTAGCTCAATGGTAGAGCCCCAGCCTTCCAAGCTGGTCATGCGGGTTCGATTCCCGTCGCCCGCTCCGTTCTCTTCAAGCTAATCAATGATTTCCTACTGTTTGTTCGACTCTATGACGTCTAGTGCCGTCTACTGGCTTGTGATGGCGTCCATTCGGGTATCTTCGCAGGTCAGATAAT
>JASHXJ010000371.1 GCA_030043595.1 Trebonia sp. | reverse complement strand
GCGAAGTTGTCCTTGCCGCCGAGGATCGCGTCGTAGACGCGCGCCACGCTCGGCTTGCTTGGGTCGATTTCCGGCGGAACATGCGCGGGATCGAGCTTGGCCCACGCCATGTCACTGTCCGCCATGTTCAAGGCCTCCCGACTAACGCCGACAAGAGCAAGCTCCCCGCCGCATAATAGCCCGTGTCCGCACGGCCGCGTCGGCCCGAGCGCCCGGAATGGCACAGTGTGCGATGACTTAGGTAGACACCGGTCTTTGTATGTGTCCCGCACGACATAGTGGGACAAATCGCCCCGAAAAATGGTCGGGACGCATACAAAGGCAACAGGAGTGACTGGGGTGACAGCGGGCGGGCTGTCGCCGAGGTGGCGGTGGGGCGCGAGGGGTCCGTGGGGATAGCGGGGTGGCGGTGGGGGTGCGCGGGGATGTCGGATTGGACGATGGGGTGGCGGCGGGGGTGCGCGGGGTGGCAGTCGTGCGGGCGGCGTGACAGCGGGGTGTGCGCGGGCTGACAGCGGGTGGGTCCACTATGGCGGTATGGGAGAGCAAACCAACGCGATCGAGGCACGCGGGCTCGTCAAGAAGTTCGGCAAGACGACGGCGCTGGCCGGCGTCGACCTGACCGCGCGGACGGGAACGGTGCTCGGCCTGCTCGGGCCGAACGGCGCGGGCAAGACGACCGCGGTGCGCATACTCGCCACGCTGCTGCGGCCGGACGACGGCGAGGCACGCGTCTGCGGGTACGACGTCGTGCGCGACGGGCACCGGGTGCGCCAGCTGATCGGGCTCACCGGCCAGTACGCGTCGCTGGACGAGGGCCTGTCCGGGACGAACAACCTGATCATGATCGGGCGGCTGCTCGGCGCCTCGCGGGCCGACGCCCGCGCCCGTGCCGCGGAACTGCTCGAGCGCTTCGAGCTGTCCGACGCGGCCGGACGGATCGTCAAGACCTACTCGGGCGGGATGCGGCGCAGGCTGGACCTGGCCGCCAGCCTGGTCGGCCGGCCCCGGGTGCTGTGCCTGGACGAGCCGACGACAGGACTCGACCCGCACAGCAGGAACGAAGTCTGGTCGATGATCCGCGGACTGGTGGCGGACGGCACGACCGTGCTGCTCACCACCCAGTACCTGGAGGAGGCCGACCAGCTCGCGCACGACATCGCGGTCATCGACCACGGGAAGGTCATCGCGACCGGCACGCCCGACGAGCTGAAGGCCAGGACCGGCCGGCAGGTGCTCGAGGTCCTCCCCGCCGACCGGGCCAGCCTCGGGGAGGTCGCCGTGCTGCTCGAGGACCGGACGGGTGCGGTGCCCGCGGTCAGCGAGGACTCGGGCAAGGTAACCGTCCAGGTCGCCGACGGCAGGCAGCTGCCGGAGATCGTCAGCGACCTTCAGCAGGCGGGCATCGAGCTCACCGAGTTCGCGCTGCGCAGGGCCAGCCTCGACGAGGTGTTCCTGGCCCTGACCGGGCGCACGGCCGACGAGGACCAGCAGGCACCGCAGATGAAGCAGATGAACGGGAGTTCCCGATGACAGCGACGTTCGTCCCCGCCCGGCGGCTCAGCCCGGTGACCGGCCTGCGGAACTCGTTCACGCTCACCTGGCGCAGCGTGCTGAAGATCAGGACGAACGCCGAGGACCTGTTCGGGCTGAGCCTGACGCCGATCATGTACCTGCTGCTGTTCACGTACGTGTTCGGCGGCGCGATCGCCGGGAACACGCACCGGTACCTGCAGTTCGAGCTGCCCGGCATCCTGGTGCTGACCGTGGTCTTCGCCACCCTGGGCACCGGCTTCATGCTCAACCAGGACATCACGACCGGCGTCTTCGACCGGTTCCGCAGCCTGCCGATCGCCCGCTGGGCCCCGCTGGCCGGCGCCGTGCTCGGGGACATGGTCCGCTACCTCATCTCGGTGGCGGTGACGCTGGGCTTCGGGATGATCCTCGGGTTCCGTATCGGGTCCAGCCCGGTGGCCGCGGCCGCGGGCTGCCTGCTGCTGCTGTTGTTCGCGCTGGCCATGTGCTGGTTCTCCGCGCTGATCGGCCTGCTGGTGAAGACGCCGCAGTCGGTGCAGCTCTTCGGCTTCCTGGCCATGTTCCCGCTGGTCTTCGGCAGCAACCTGCTGGTGCCGTCGGCGACGATGCCGGGCTGGCTGCAGGCGTTCGTGAAGATCAACCCGATCACCTACCTGACGGAGGCGGAGCGCGCCCTGCTGGCCGGCGGCCCGGCCGCCGGGCCGGTCGTCAAGTCGCTGCTGTGGGCGCTGGGCATCTTCGTCGTGTTCGCCCCGCTCGCGGTCCGCGTCTACCGCCGCAAGACCTGAGCCGCCAGCTCCAGGGCCGCGTCCCTGGCGAGGTCCCGGCCGCTGGCGTACGCGGCGTCGAACGCCGGCTCGCCGAGTGCCAGCCTGGCCGTCTCCCGCACGCGCGGGGCGGCCAGGCTGCTCTCGTCGAAGGCACCGCGGATCGAGTGCGCGGCGCCAAGGAGCGTCGCGGCCAGTTCCGCGTCGCCGCCGCTGTCGGGGCCGAGCGCGAGCGCGGCTATCGCGTCGATCACCGCGGCGAGCGGCGGGAGCTCCACCCAGTCGCGCGCGGCGGGCAGCGCGGTGGCGAGCAGTTCCCGGCAGCGGGCCGCGTCGCCTTCGGCCAGCACGACCATCGCGAGCCGGGTCTCGACCTGGGACCGGAGCGAGGACCACCACCGCGCCTGCCTGTCCCGCAGTGATGCCAGCGCGGCCGCGCAGGTGCGCGCCGCCCCGGCCAGGTCGCCCGCCCGCCAGTCCAGTTCGGCGCGGGTGAACAGGAACCACTCACCGGCCAGCACCGAGGCGTGCCCCGCCGCCGCGCGCTCGCCCCTGCGCAGGTCGTCGCGGGCGCGGTCGATGTCGCCTGCCCGCGCCCTGGCGACCGCCAGCATGCCGGCGATGTACGCCATGTCGCCCCAGGCGTCCAGGGCGCGGCCGATGTGCTCCGCCTCCTCCAGCGCGGCCACCGCCGTCGCGTGGTCCGCGCGGAGCTCGGCGAACTCGGCGAGCTGCATGAGCGACATCGCGACTCCCCACGCGTCGCCGATCGCCCGGAACTCGGCCAGGGCCGTGGCGCAGTCGGCTTCCACGCCGTCCGGCCGGCCGAACATGGCGGTGTACGCCGACCGGTACATGCGCGCGGCGGCCCGCAGCCAGGGGTCGTCCGTGGTGGTGTACCGCCCGATCATGGCGAGCGCGCGGTCCGCGTCGCCGTCGTAGATGGCCAGCATCGACTCGCCCATGGCGGCGATGGGATGGATGGCCGTGCTGTCCGCGGCGAACCGGCGCATGCTCGCCAGCGCGGCGGCCAGCGGCTCGCGGACGGCGTCGATCTCCAGCGAAGCGCTGATCGTCATGATCGCGCAGATGACCCGCGCCTCGGCGATCAGCAGCGACTCGGGGGGCGGCGCCATCGCGAAGACCTCGCGGGCCAGCGTGTCGCCCTCGCCCCGGCCGCGCTGCATCCAGTAGTAACCGAGGGCGCGCACGAAACGGAGCGCGGCGGCGGCGTCACCCCGGCCGATGGCCCAGCGCAGCGCGGCGCTGGTGTTGTCCTGCTCGGCGGTCAGCTCGCGGTACCAGCGGGTCTGCGCACCGGTGCGCAGCAGCGGGTCGGCGGTCTCGGCGAGGCGAAGGTAATAGGCGGCGAGCGCGTCCCTGACCCGGGTCTCCTCCCCGGCTTCCGTGAGCCGTTCGAGGGCGTAGGCGCGGACCGTGTCCAGCATCCGGTACCGGGAGCCTGCCTCCCCGCCGCCGTCCGTCACGGTGAGGATCGACTTGCCGACAAGGCCGGACAGCGCGGGCAGCACGGCCGCGGCTGGCAGCACGCTGTCCGCGCAGACCTGCTCGGCCGCGGTCAGCGCCGCGCCCGCGGGGAAGACGGCCAGCCGGCGGGCGAGCACGCGCTCCGGCTCGGACAGCAGGTTCCAGCTCCACTCGACGACGGCACGCAGCGTCTGGTGCCGGGGCAGCGCGGTCCGGGTGCCGCCGGTGAGCAGGGCGAACCGGTCGTCGAGCCGTTCGGCGAGCTGCGCCGGGGTCAGCGTGCGCGCCCAGACCGCCGCCAGCTCGATGGCCAGCGGCATGCCGTCGAGCGCGCGGCAGATCCGTGCCACGGCGGCCGCGTTGCCCTCGTCCACCGCGAAGGACGGCAGCACGGCGGCTGCCCGGTCCCGGAACAGCCGCACCGCCGGGTACGCCGAGATGTCCGTGCTGTCCGCGGCCGCCTGCGGCGGGCCCGGGGCCGGGCCGGGCAGCGGAGGGATGGCCAGCGGGGCGACCAGCCAGAGGGTTTCGCCGGCGATCCGCAGGGGTTCCCGGCTTGTCACCAGGATCCGCACGCCGGGACAGCCGGCCAGCACCCGCTCGGCCAGCCGGGCGGCCGCGTCGATCACGTGCTCGCAGTTGTCGAGGATCAGCACCGCATCCCGTCCGGCGAGCGCGCCGCACAGCCGGTCCACCGGATCGGCCGCGCCGGGGCCGCCCTCCGCGCCGTGCCGCGCGATCACCCGCTCACGCAGGCCAAGGGCGTCGAGTACCGCGTGGGGCACCTCGGACGGCTCGCTGACCGGGGCGAGCTCGGCGAGCCACGGCTGGCTGCCCAGCCGCGCGGCCGCCTCGGCCGCCAGCCGCGTCTTGCCCACCCCGCCCGGGCCGGTGAGGGTGACGATCCGCTCTTCGGCCAGTTTCTTCAGGACGCCGCGGACGTCGTCGTCCCTGCCGATGAAGCTGGTCGGCGGGCGCTGGCCACCGGGCTGGCGAGGGGGGCCCGCGGGAGGCGGCACGGATCGTTCCGATGATGGAAGAGGGTCAGCGGCCGCGGCGGGGGGCGCGGCTACGGCGGGCGGCTGGAACGGGACCTCCTGCCGCAAGATCGCCAGGTAGACCTGCTCGAGCGGGCCGGACGGGTCAACCCCGAGCTGGTCGGCGAGCAGCTCTCTGGCCTGGGCGTACTCGGCCAGCGCCGCGCTCTGGCGGCCGGCGGCGGCCAGCGCCCGCATGAGGAGGGCGCGCGGGCGCTCGGCCAGCGGATCGGCGGCGGTCAGCTCGCGCAGCTCGCCAATCAGGCCGCTCGCCTCGCCGAGGGCCAGG
>JASHXJ010000370.1 GCA_030043595.1 Trebonia sp. | reverse complement strand
GGACAAGCTGCGGTTTGCCCGGGAGCACTGCGCCGCGTTCTGTCATCCGTGCGGCACGGCGGCGATGGGCACCGGTCCGGACGCGGTCGTGGATCCCTCGCTGCGCGTGATCGGCGTGGCCGGGCTCCGGGTCGCGGACGCGTCGGTGATCCCCGTCATCCCCGCCTGCGGCACCCAGGCCCCGGTCATCGCGATCGCCGAACGCGCGGCCAGCATCATCACGGACAGCGCGTGCCGAGCAGAAGATCATTCCCAGCAGAGGCAGAACGGGTGTCCGGCGGGATCGGCGTAGACCTGGAATCCGGCGTCGGCCTCGATGTCATCGGCCGCCTGCAGCAGCCTGGCGCCCAGCGCCATGACCTCGTCGTGGGCGGTAGTGATGTCGTCGACGTACAGGTCGAGGTGGATCTGCTGCGGGGTGCCGTCGGGCCACTGCGGCTGCACGTGGCCGGGCGCGAGCTGAACGGCTAGCCGCTCCTCGCCGTCGACGTAGACGGTGTGCCAGTCGTCGTCCGCGCTGACCGTGCCGCCAAGCAGCCCGGCCCAGAAGGCGCTCTCGGCGGCGAGGTCAGCGGCATCGAAGACGGTGATCTGCTTCACTATCCTCACGCGGCGATTCTTCCACGCCGTCCACAGCCACGCGGGGAGCGGGGATGAACGATCCCTACCAGCTTGAGCGCTTCGTGACCGCGCAGGACACCGGCGGCAGCTACCAGCGCGCGATCGCCGAACTGCGCGCCGGCATGAAGGTGAGCCACTGGATGTGGTTCGTCTTCCCGCAGATCGCCGGACTTGGCTTCAGCGCGATGTCGCAGCGGTTCGCGATCGCCTCGCTCGCGCAGGCGCGGGCATACCTCAGGCACCCGGTGCTCGGTCCCCGGCTGGTTGACTGCGCCCGGGTGCTGGCCGCCACCGATGGCAAGAGCGCGGCGCAGATCTTCGGAAGCGTCGACGCCCTCAAGCTCCGCTCGTCCATGACGCTCTTCATGGCCGCTGACGCGGACGAGCCCGCGTTCGGCGCGGTGCTGGACAAGTACTTCGACGGCAAGCCTGACGAGGCCACGATCGCGCGCCTGTGAGCAGCGAGGTCCGCCGTCGCCCGACCCGGCCCACCGCCCGCGAGTTGTGAACGGTGACGCGCCCGCCGCAATGTTAAGTGACTTGGAGCCCAGCCTCACAGATCAGTGCGTTGATCCGCTCGTAGATCTCCGCGAGTCTTTCCGGGGATACGCCTTTCCTGACGAAGGCGATGACTGGTTCCCCTGTTTGTATTCCGTGCTGCAGCAATTGGCGTACAACGAGCGCCTGACCTGGTGTCCATTCGTCAGGAACGAGGATTTCGATATTCATGTTCGCTCTCGCTCCAGCTTATTAGATGGTTCGCTAACCAGCCTTTGCCGGGCTCCTGGCAGACAAGCATGTCGCCGGGCAAGTTTGCCGTCAAGGGTGCGGGGCCTAGGGAATCGTCCAGGCCCGTTCCGGTGTCACGCGCAACGCGACGCCGTAGTTCTGGTCGAACCATTGCGCCGAGCGGCCCATGTACTCCACGGCGGGCGCGTACTTGTCCAGCAGGCCCGGGAAGCGCGACGGCGGCGGGGCGTCGGGCAGGACTTTCGCCCGGCCCGAGATCACCACGATGTCGCCGCCGCCCGGTCCGGCGTCAAAGTTCAGCGACACCTTGTCGTTGGCCGCGATGTGCCGCAGCTTGGCCCCATCGTTGAGGCTGTAGATCGTGATCGCCGAACCGTCCCAGACGAACCAGACCGGCCGCGGCGCGGGCCACCCGGTCGGTGTCACGGTGGTGAGCCAGACGATCTGGTCGCCGATGAGGTGGCGCTCGATCTGCTCGGTTAGGTCGAATCCCATGCGTCCATCCTGTCAGCTGCGCTACGACAGCGGCAGCGCGTTGGCCCGGGCCACGCTCGCGTAGAACTCGCCACTGCGCTTGAGGATCCTGCGCTGTGTGCCGAAATCCACGTACACCAGCCCGAACCGTTTCGCGTACCCCTCGGCCCACTCGAAGTTGTCAACCAGCGACCAGGCAAAATAGCCGCGCAGATCCACCCCGTCGGCGATCGCCTGACCCGCCGCCGCCAGGTGGTCGCGCAGGTAATTCACCCGCTCGTAGTCCTCGACCGTGCCGCGCTGCGTCACGTAGTCGTACCACGCCGACCCGTTCTCGGTGATGTACAGCGGCAGCCGGGGCGCCTCATCCCGCACCCGCGTCAGCAGTTCGTAAAGAGCGCTCGAGTCCACCAGCCAGTTCATCGCGGTGATCGGCATGTCCTCCGGCTGCACCTGCACCTCGTGCGGCCCGATGAGACGCTCGCCGCGCCGCGGCTCGCCGTCCGGCCGGATCCCCACGTACTGCGGCGCGTAGAAGTTGACGCCGAGGAAGTCGATCGGCGCGCCGATCGTGACGAAGTCACCGTCGCGCACCAGGCCGTCCACCCTGGCGGGCGAGAAGTCGGCCGTGAGCCGTGCCGGGTACTCACCGCGCAGCAGCGGCTCCAGGTACACCCCGTTCTGCCGCGCGTCGAGTTCGGCGGCCAGGTCGGCCGCCGCGGGCGACGTGGGCCGGAAGACGCCCAGGTTCAGCGTGATCCCGACCGTAGCGGGCGATGGGCACGCGAAGCGCAGCGCCCGGACCGCGCGGCCGTGCGCGAGCAGCAGGTGGTGGTTCGCCGCGACCGCGGCAGCCGGGTCGGTCAGGCCGGGCGCGTGCCTGCCGTCCCGGTACCCGACGTGCGCGACGACCCACGGCTCGTTCAGCGTGATCCACTGGTGCACCCGGTCGCCGAGCGCCTCGCCGGCGATCGCTGCGTAGTCGGCGAAGATCTCGGCCATGTCCCGCACCGCCCAGCCGCCCTTGTCCTGCAGCGCCTGCGGCAGATCCCAGTGGTACAGCGTCACCACCGGGGTGATCCCCTTCTCCAGCAGCGCGTCGACAAGCCTGTTGTAGTAGTCGAGCCCGGCCTGGTTGACCTGGCCCCGCCCGTCGGGCTGGATACGCGGCCAGGACAGGCTGAACCGGTAGGCACCGACGCCGAGCCGCTGCAGCATCGCGATGTCTTCCGGGTACCGGTGGTAGCTGTCGCACGCCACGTCGCCCGTGTCCCCGTGCCAGGTCTTGCCCGGGATGTGGCTGAACGTGTCCCAGATGGACGGGCCCTTCCCGTCCGCATCTGGCGCCCCCTCGACCTGGTAGGCGGCCGTCGCGGCGCCCCAGAGGAACCCGTCGGGAAAGCGGAGCTGGTCTTCGGTGCTCATGCGCTACCTCCTGCATCGACTAAACCGCTTAAGTACATCATGCCGCCGGAATAGGCTGTGCAGGTGATCGAGATCCGCGTCAGTTTGGCAACGGACGCGGCCGCGATTGCCCTGGTGCGCCGGGAAAGCTGGCACGCCGCCTACGCGGGGATCATCGCGGCTCCGATCATCGACCGCGCGACCGCCCTCGGTGGCGGCGCTGCCGACCCGCCGCCCTATCGCCGCACCCTGGTGGCGGAGGCAGGCGAGCACCCGGCCGTAGTCGGTTACGCATCCTTTGGTCCCGAACGATCCGTCGCGTCTCCCGCACCCGGCCCTCTCACCGCGGACGGCATGGCCGGCCGGGTGGGCGAGCTGTACGCGCTCTACGTGGCCCCCGCGTGGTGGTCGGCGGGCGTCGGCCGCGCGCTGATGGGCTCGGTACTCACCGCGCTGCGGGCCGACGGCTACGGCCGAGCCGTCTTGTGGGTGCTGGCGGACAACCGCCGGGCGCGCCGGTTCTACGAGCGGGCGGGTTTCAGCACGGACGGCGGCAGCAACATCCTCGCCGGCCTCGGCGGCGTCGAGGAAGTCCGCTACGCCCGCGAGCTGCCAGGCGAGCCGCTGCCTGATTGATCGTCACCAGCCTCGCTCGCGCCACTGCGCCAGGTGCGGCCGCTCGGCTCCGAGGGTGGTGTCCCTCCCGTGCCCCGGGTACACCCAGGTCGCGTCGGGCAGCCGGTCGAAGATCTTCTCCACCACCCCGGTATACAGCGAGGTGAAGCGCTCCGGGTCCTTCTGCGTGTTGCCCACCCCGCCGGGGAACAGGCAGTCGCCCGTGAACAGGTGCGGTTCGGACGCGGCCGTGTAGCACAGCGCGATGCTGCCCGGCGTGTGGCCGACCAGGTGGATCACCGACAGCGCCGCGTCGCCGAAGCGGATCGTGTCCCCGTCGTCGACGAGCTCGTCCGTCGCCACGGGTATCCCCGGCGCGTCCGCCGGGTGCGCGACGGTGACAGCTCCTGTCGCCGCGCGCACGCGTTCCAGCGCCTGCCAGTGATCGGGATGCTGGTGGGTCGTCACGATCCGCTCGACCGGCGTGTCGCCGATCATCTCAAGCAGCCGCTCCGGCTCGGCCGCCGCGTCGATCAGCAGCGCTTGCCCGGTGCCGGCGCAGCGCAGCAGGTAGGAGTTGTTCTCGTACGGCCCCACGGCGATCTTGGTCACCGTCACGCCGTTGATCTCCCGCGTGTCCGATGGCCCGCCGACACGCACGTCTCCGGTGTAGGTCACCCCAAAAACCTATACCGAACGATCCGCGCCGCCTCCCCCGGCAGCCCCAACCCGGCCTGCGGTTGCCGGCCTTCTGCCGGCGAGCGCGGACGCGGACTCGGCGAGCGCGCCCGGATAAAACCGCCGGGCCACGTCGAGGACCTCGTCCAGGGGCGGCCACCAGCGGCCGTGCCGCAGTGAGCCCAGGGCGCTGAGCAGTCCGGCGGCCTGCTCGGCCGGCGCGGCGGCGGCGACCGCCGTCACGCGGTGCGGCCGTACCGAACGCAGCGGCCCCAGGTAGAAGTCGGGATGCGGCTCCCCGGGGGCGGCGGGTACGGCGGCCTCCGCGAGCACGAGGTAGTAGTCGGGGAGCTCGAACCGGTTCGCCCGCCAGGCGGCCAGCGCCTCCGCCGCCCGCAGTTCGAACGCCTCGCTGCCGCGCGGTTCCCGCGCTACCTCCCACATCGCCCGCCACTGCGCGGCGACCTGCGCCAGCGGGTCGGCTGCCACGAGCACGTAGGGGGAGGAGATGCCCGCGGCCCGCCGCAGTGCCCCGGCGGCGGCCTCGATCCCGTCGGCGGAGTCCTCCGGCTGTACCAGCACGACGTTCATCGACTTGCCCACCGCGCCGAGCAGTTCCGGCGGCGCCTGGCCGACCAGGGCCACCACGGTAGCGGGATTGCGCCGCACAGCCCCGATGATAATCGGCTGGCCGCCCTGTTCTGCTATTACGAATCAGTACAGATGCTACGGGGGATGTGCCTGACATTTATCATCGCCCCATGGCGAATGGGGCGGGGACCTTGATAGGCGGGCGTTTCCGGCTGATCGGGCCGGTGGGCCAGGGGGGCATGGGCCGGGTGTGGCGCGGCCATGACGAGTACCTTGACCGCGACGTCGCGGTCAAGGAGGTGCTGCTGCCGGCGGAGCTTCCCGAAGAGGAGCGGGCCATGCTGGTGGCGCGCACCACGCGTGAAGCCAGGTCGGCGGGCCGGCTGAACCACCCCGGCGTGGTCACCATCCACGACGTGGTCGAGCATGACGGCGCGCCGTGGATCGTCATGGAGTACGTCCCCGGGTACTCGCTGGAGACCGAGATCGGCAAGAACGGGCCGCTGCCCTGGCAGCGGGTGGCGCAGATCGGCGCGAAGATCGCCGACGCGCTGGCGCACGCGCACGCGGCCGGGATCGTGCACCGCGACCTGAAGCCGGACAACGTCCTGCTGGCCGGGGACCGCGTGGTGGTCACCGACTTCGGCATCGCCCGGATGGTCGACGCGGCCAGCCGGCTGACCAGTACCGGCACGGTGATCGGCACGCCGCACTACATGGCGCCCGAGCAGCTGGAAGGCAGCCACGTCGGCCCGGCCGCCGACATGTGGTCGCTGGGCGCGACGCTGTACACGGCGGTCGAGGGGATCCGGCCGTTCGACGGCCCGACGCTGACCGCGGTGGTGACGGCTATCCTCGCCCGCGAGCCGGCACCCCCGGTGCAGGCGGGCCCGCTGGCGGGCCTGCTCACCCAGCTGCTCGCCAAGGACCCCGCGCAGCGTCCCGCGGCGACCGCCGTCGTGCAGGCGCTCACCGGCCATCCGGCCACGGTCGCCGCCCAGCCGGGCGCTCTCCAGCCGCCGGCGGGCCCGCCGCAGCCGGGCACGGGCACGGTCACGATCGGCCAGCGCGCCGCCCAGGCCGGCCCCGTCACGCAGCCGCCGTCTCCGTACGCGTCCCCGGCTCCTGCCCAGCCGTATGGCTACCCGGCTCAGCAGGCCGGCTTCCAGGCGCCCGGCCAGCCCGGTTCCCCCGCCCAGCCGTACGCTTACCCGGCCCAGCCGTACGGCTACCCCGGCCAGCCGTACGGTTACCCGGGCCAGCCGTACGGTTACCCCGCCCGGCCGGTCCGGCCGCTGTCCCCCGGGGCCGGGGCGGCAATGGCCGGACTCGTGGTCTCGCTGCTCGCCGGCGCCGGCGAGCTCGCGGGTTACTTCCTGTCCCCGGGCGTGTACCTGAACACGAACACGATGACGTTCTACGGCTGCGCCCCCTACGCGGCCGCCATCGTGGCGGCCGTGGTGGCGCTTGCCGCCGCCAGCCAGCGGCGGACGCTGACCCCCGCGCTGCTCGGCTTCTGGCTCATCTCGCCGGCCTGGGCGCTCTACGACATCCTCGGGATCCACGATTTCCACGTGTTCCAGGGGGGCGGGAAGCTCATCGCGGCTGACCTCATCGAGACGGCCAGCGACGTGGCGGGGGTCGTCGTGGCGGTGCTGCTGCTGGTGGCGGTGAACCAGTCGGCCAAGCGCGGCCGCTGGCTGGCACCGCCGGTCCTGTCTGCGGCGGTGTTCGGCGCCGTCGTGCTCGGCGAGTTCGCGTGGCGCGTCGAATACCTGTCGTCCGCGCTCGGGCCGTACTTCAACGGCGGATACCCTGGCGGTCGCTTCATCAACGAGGGTTACGTGTTCGGAGACTCCGCGGACACCGCGTACGCCGTCGTGGCGCTGATCGTCACGGTGTTCGTCGCGTGGTACGCGCTGACCCTGCAGAGCCGCGCGGCAGGCGGTGCGGTCGTGCTCGGCTGGTCCGTCAGCATGATCTTCGCCTTCCTGGTATTCGCCACGACGAACAGGTCCTACTTCTTTGATCACAAGGCGACCGCGCTCAACGTGGCCGCTGGCGTCTTCCTGGCCGTCAGCGTGGTCGCAACCCTCGTCTACATGAATCACCGCGACCGGCCAGCGGCTCAGGCCGGAGCGCACGCCGCGGCCCGGCAAACCTCGCCGCCGTTTCCGCAGTTACAAATCCGTACAACCCCTTTGACTGCTGGTACGTGACATTTATCATCGCGCCATGGCTACTGGGGCGGGGACTTTGATTGGCGGGCGCTTCCGGCTGATCGAGCCGGTGGGGCAGGGCGGTTTCGGGCGGGTGTGGCGTGGCCACGACCAGGTACTCGACCGGGACGTCGCGGTCAAGGAGGTTCTGTTTCCCGCGCACCTGTCCGAGGCGGAACGCGCCGTGCTGCTGACGCGCACGATTCGGGAGGCGCGGTCCGCGGCCCGGCTGAACCACGCCGGCGTGGTCACCATCCACGATGTGGTCGAACACGACGGCGCCCCGTGGATCGTGATGGAGTTCGTTCCCGGCCGGTCCCTCGCCGCCGAGATAAGCGCCAGCAAGCGGCTGCCGTGGCAGCGGGTAGCGGAGATCGGCCGCAAGATATCCGAAGCCCTCGAGCACGCGCACGCGGCCGGGATCGTGCACCGCGACCTGAAGCCGGACAACGTGCTGCTGGCCGGGGACCGTGTTGTCGTCACCGACTTCGGCATCGCCCGGATGATCGACGAGGCCAGCCGGCTGACCAGCACAGGCACGGTGATCGGCACTCCGCACTACATGGCGCCTGAGCAGCTGGAAGGCCGCCCCGTCGGCCCGGCCGCCGACATGTGGTCGCTGGGCGCGACGCTGTACACGGCGGTCGAGGGGATCCGGCCGTTCGACGGTCCGACCATGACCGCGGTGGTGACGGCCGTGCTTACCCGCGATCCCGCGCCTCCGGTGCATGCGGGCCCGCTGACCGGCCTGCTCGCCGAACTGCTCGTCAAGAACCCCGCGCCGCGGCCAACCGCGCAGGCGACCGCCCGCGGGCTCGACCTGCAGTACCTGAACGCGATCGTCAGCCCGCCCGCCCCGGCAGCGTCGGCCGCTCCGGCCGCGCCGGGCGC
>JASHXJ010000047.1 GCA_030043595.1 Trebonia sp. | reverse complement strand
CCGGGACGAGGCGGCAGCGGCGCGCCGGGACGAGGCGGCAGCGGCGAACCGGGTGCGCCCCCATGCTGTCGCGGATCGCGGGGAGGAGCCGGGCGGGGAATCAGGCGGACCGCCGGGGCGGGGCGGAAGCGGAACATCCGAACGCTGCGGAAGCGGCTGACCGCCAGGACGGGGCGGCATCCGGGGCTCGGAGGCCGACGGCGGCAGCCCGTATATCCGGGGCTGCCCACCATGGCCGCTCCGGTCATCCGAGCGCGCAGTCACCGTCCGCCTCCGGAGTCACCGTCGTCGCCGCAGGGCACGCTCGACCTCCCTGGCTGCGTCCCGCCGGGCCAGGTCTTGTCTTTTATCGTATGTCCGTTTGCCGCGGGCAAGCGCAAGCTCCACCTTGACTTTGCCGTCCTTGAAATACAGCGACAGCGGGATAAGAGTCAGGCCCTGTTCCGATGTCTCGCGGACCAGCCGGTCAATTTCTCCCCGGTGCAGCAAAAGCTTTCTGGTCCGCCTGGGTACGTGGTTGGTCCAGGTGCCCAGCGTGTACTCCGGTATGTGAACGTTATACAGCCAGACTTCCCCGTCTGAGACCTGCGCGAACCCGTCGGCCAGCGACGCGCGGCCGGCCCGCAGCGACTTCACCTCGGTGCCGGTGAGCGCGATGCCGGCCTCGTAGACGTCCTCGATCGCGTAGTCGTGCCTGGCACGCCGGTTCCGTGCGATGACCTTGTTTCCCTGCTCGCGTGCCACGTCTCTCCTGTCGGCCAGCCTGCGGCTACCGTCGGACCAGGGCCAGCCAGCGGGGCCGCCCCGGCCGCGGACGCCTAGACGCGCAGGTAGCGGCGCAGCGTCAGGAACGACGTCACGCCGCACAGCAGCACTCCCACGCACATCGCGAGCACGATGACCTCGACGAGGTCGGCGGCCGTCAGGCCCACGTTGTAGCTGAAGTACTGCTGCAGGTTATTCAGTAGCAGCGACTTCACTCCAATCAGCAGGCCGGCGGCGAGCGCCCAGCCAAACAGGCCGGCGATCACTCCCTCGAGCAGGAACGGCAGCTGGATGTAGAAGTTGGAGGCACCGACCAGCCGCATGATTCCGGTCTCCCGGCGCCGGTTGAACGCCGACAGCCGGATCGTGTTGGCCACGAGCAGGATCGCGGCGACGATCAGGATCAGCGCCACGATCACGACCGCGTTCCTGGCTCCGTCCAGGAGCCGGTAGAACTTGGCGAGGATCGTCATCTCGTCGACCACCGAGTCCACGCCGGGCGCGCCCGTGACCGCACTCGCGACGATGTTGTAGTCAGCCGCCGGGTCGCGCAGCTTGACCTCGAACGATGGCGGTATCTCGTTTTCGCCCACGGTCGAGACGTACGACGGGTCGTTGGAGAAGTCCTGCTTGAACAGGGCGAACGCCTGCGTCTGAGAGACGTAGGAGACGTCTTCTACCTGCGGCATCGCTTTCAGCGTCTGGTAGATCTGCTGCTGCTCCGCTCCGGTCACCGCGCCGCTGCAGGCCGGGTTGGGGCTGTCGGTCGTGCACAGGTAGACGGATATCTCCACCTTGCTCTGCCAGTAGGTCCGCGTGCTGTCGACCTGCTTGACGAACAGCAGCCCCGTGCCAAGCAGGGACAGGCTGATCGCCACCACCACCACGAGCGCGATCGTCATGGTGAGATTCCGGCGCAGCCCGACCCAGATCTCCTGGAACACGAAGTTTGAACGCATACTGGCCTTATCTCATCCCTCAGTAGTCCTGTGTGGTCTCGCCCGGCACGCCGTAAGCAGGCGGTAACCAGGTACCCAGGCAGCCAGGCAATAGGCCCGGCTAGTACGCCTGACCGTAGACGCCTCGTACCTGGTCGCGGACCACCTTGCCGTACTCCAGCTCGATGACGCGCTTGCGCATCGAGTCGACGATGGCGGCGTCGTGGGTGGCCATGACGACGGTCGTCCCGGTCCTGTTGATCCGGTCGAGCACTTTCATGATCCCGATCGACGTCGCGGGGTCGATGTTCCCCGTCGGCTCGTCGGCGAGCAGGATCATCGGGCGGTTGACGAACGCCCGGGCCATCGCCACCCGCTGCTGCTCACCTCCGGACAGCTCGTCCGGCATCCGGTCGTGCTTGCCCTCGAGTCCCACGAGGTCGATGACCTCGGGGACCACGCGGCGGATGAAGCGCCGTGGCTTGCCGATCACCTCGAGCGCGAACGCCACGTTCTGGTAGACGTTCTTGTTCGGAAGGAGCCGGAAGTCCTGGAAGACGCAGCCGATCCGGCGGCGCAGGTGCGGCACCTTCCAGTTCGTGAGCCGCGCGAGGTCTTTGCCGGCCACGTGAATCTGCCCGTCGGTCGGCCGCTCCTCCTTGAGGATCAGCCGCAGGAAGGTCGACTTGCCGGACCCGGAGGGACCGACCAGGAAAACGAACTCGCCCTTGTTGACCGTGAGGTCGACGTTCTCCAGCGCGGCCCGATTCTGGTTCGGGTAGATCTTGGTGACGTTGTCAAAGTTGATCACGGGACCATCACTACGATCTCGACGAGGAGGGACAGGCCAACCCGAGGCACATCTACTGCCTGGCGGGTATTTCCGGCCCAGCCGGGCAACTTGCGGGTAACCTGGTTAGGCCAGGGAACAGTCTAGGGGGAAACTGGCGGCTAAGGCTCCAGATCACTCCAAGTGCGCCGGGCCACCGCTACCGGAAGGGGTACGAGATGAGCTGCGAGCACCTGATCTGCGCGCACTGCGCAGGTCCAGTGATCGAGGGACGCTGCCCGGTATGCCGAGCCGCCCGCGCGCACATGCACCACCACGGCCCCGCTGGAATTACCCCGCAACTGCTCATCGCCGTCGCGCTGATCCTGCTGCTCGGCCTGCTGATCGCCGCCCACGTGCTCGCATAGCGAAGTGCGCAAAATTCTTCTTCAGAACGGGCGCGTATCTTCGCCCGTCCCCCGGCTGTTTCGCTAATCCTGGTCAGCGCGACGAGTGAGGCCTGCGAGCAGGCTGGCCACGACAGCCTGGAAACGCGTGGTGTCTCCGTAGGGCCGCTCGACGAGCATAGCGCCCTCAAGGCAGGCGATGATCATCCGCGCGGTGTCTCGCGCGGTACCAGGAAACCGCACGCTTCCGTCCTGGCGGCCTTCGTCGAGAACCTTCTCCAGCCAGCTCTCGTTCGCGTCAAAGAAGCTGGTCACGGCCTCTTGCATGGGCTGGGGAAGAGTCTGGTACTCGGCGGCGAGCATGCCGCACAGGCACATCCGCTGCTGGCGCAGGACGCGAAGATAGAGGCTGGCGTACCCGGCGAGCCTGCCGCCTGGCGGCATGCCCGCCGTGTCGATGGCGGCGAGGGCTGCGGTGAAGCGGCTCGCGTACCGGTTGATCATCGCAAGCCCGAGGTCAGCCTTGCCGGCGAAGTGATAGTGCAGCGCGGCCCGGGTTATGCCCACCTCAGCGGAGATGTCCGCGTAGCTGAAGCCGTTGAAGCCGCGTACCTGGACCAGCCCCTCCGCGACGTCCAGGATCCGCGCTGCCGTACCCGTGTCGTCCCCCGCCCAGCCGACACCCATCATGCCTCCGTCCAACCCTTGACGCTGACTTACTGGTAGGTCAGAATCTGGCTAACCGTAGTCCTGACTTACCAATAAGTAAGTACTTCGCAAGCAAGTATAAGCGTGCCTCGAACACGGAAGGAATGCGGCGATGGACAAGGCCGAGCACAAGACGTTCGCGTCATCAGACGAAACGCGGGAGTTCCCCAACGGGCGCGCCGACATCCTCCACGTCGGTGGCGGGCAAGTCGGGCGGCTGACCTTGCAGCCCGGCTGGCGATGGTCCAACGATGTCAAGCCGGTCGCCGGCACCAGCAGCTGCCAGGTGCGGCACTTCCAGTACCACGTCAGCGGCAAGCTGGCGATCCTGATGGACGACGGCACCGAATTCGTCGCTGGCCCGGGAGACGTCACCGTTCTGCCGACCGGGCACGACGCGTGGGTGATCGGCGACGACCCAGTGGTGGTCGTCGACTGGTTCGGTGCCAGCAACTACGCGCGCTAGGGCCGGACAGCGCTAGCGCCGGTGCCACATCAGCCTCTGCTGTTTGCCTTTGTATGTGTTAGGCATCTCATATCGGGACAAACCGGGCACGAAAGTGGTCAGGGCGCATACAAAGACAACGGGTGGGGCCAGCGTGATAGACGGGACGAGGGTTGGGCGGAAAACGGCCGACCGACATTAGCAAGCTCGCAAAATGAGCGAAGGAGGAGATCCAGATGGCCCGATACATGATCGACTGCCGTAAGGTGCCGAGCGAGAGCGGTTGCACGCTCACCATCGCCGGAACCGAAGACGAGGTCCTCGACGCCGCGGCGGCCCACGCCGTCGCCAGGCACGGGCACGAGGACACCGCCGACCTGCGGGAGATGCTCCGCGGCTCCCTGGAACCCGCCGAGCAAGCGCTCGCATGAGCGCCTCGGCCCGGACGAGCACGGGCAGCGCCGGCGTCGCCCAGGACGCCGGCGCTGAGGATGTCGTCAGCCGGTTCAACGCGGCCTGGGGCGCGCACGACCTCGCCGCCACGCTCGCCCTCATCAGCGACGACTGCGTCTTCGAGTCCACGTCGCCGCCCGACGGGCAGCGGTACGTGGGCCCGGCGGCCATCTCCGCCGCGTGGCAGCCCATCTTCGACGACACGGCCAGCCGCTTCACGGTCGAGGACTCGTTCACGGCGGGCGCGCGCGTCGTGCAGCACTGGCGCTACGACTGGGACGGCGGCCACGTCCGCGGCATCGACGTCTTCACCGTCAGAGATGGCCTCGTCGCGGAGAAGCTCGCCTACGTGAAAGGCTGACCGCCTGGCTGACCGCCGTGGCTGCTACCTGCCGATGTTCTCGCCGCGGCGCAGCCAGCGGATCTCCGCGTCGATGAAGTCATCGATCTCGCCGTCCAGCACCGCGAGCGCGTTCCCGGTTTCCATGCCGGTCCGCACGTCCTTCACGTTCTGGTACGGGTAGAGCACGTAGTTGCGGATCTGGGTGCCCCAGGCCCGGCCGCCGTCGCCGCGCAGCGCGGCCATCTCCTCGGCTTCTTCCTGTCGCCGCCGCTCGAGCAGCTTGGCCTGCAAGACCGCCATCGCCGAGGCCTTGTTCTGGATCTGCGAGCGCTCGTTCTGGCAGGACACCACGATCCCAGTCGGCAGGTGGGTGATCCGCACCGCCGAGTCGGTCGTGTTGACGCCCTGCCCGCCCGGTCCGGAGGACCGGAACACGTCCACCCGGATCTCGTCGTCGGGGATCTCGACGTGGTCGGTCTGCTCCACCACGGGCACCACGTCCACCCCGGCGAACGACGTCTGCCTGCGGCCCTGGTTGTCGTACTTGGAGATGCGCACCATCCGGTGCGTGCCCTGCTCGCCGCGCAGCGTGCCGTACGCGTACGGCGCCTTCACCGCGAACGTGGTGGACTTGATGCCCGCCTCGCCGTAGGAGACGTCGTAGACCTCGGCGGAGTACTTGTGCCGCTCGGCCCAGCGCAGGTACATCCGCTGCAGGTTCCCCGCGAAGTCCTCCGCGTCCGCACCGCCCGCCTGCGAGTTGATCGTGATCAGCGCCTCGCGGTTGTCGTACTCGCCGTTCAGCAGCGTGCGGACCTCAAGCTGGTCGATTTCCTTGCGCAGCTGGGCGAGGTCCTGCGTGGCCTCGTCCCTGGCGGACTGGTCGTGCTCGTCGTCGGCAAGCTCGAACAGCACGCGGGTGTCCGCAAGGCGCTGCCGCAGGCTGTCCAGCCGCGCCAGCTCCCCTTCAAGGTAGGAGAGCCGCCGGGTGACCTGCTGCGCTCGCGCCTGGTCTTCCCAGAGCCCTGGGTCCGCGGCCTGCTCGCGCAGGTCGGCGGCCTCGGTTCGCATCGCATCGGGGTCGACCACGGCCTCGATGCTGTCGAGCTTGGACGACAGTTCCGATATCTCATCGGCGGGATCGGTAGCTGCCATGCCGGAAAGCCTACGCGAGGACGGGCGTGCCGGCGTAACAGGTTGCGGCCCCGCGCCAGCGCCGGCACCAGGTATCCTCCCGATTCGTGGCATACGCAAAGCGCGTGCGGCGCCTGCTGTCCGCGGCCGCGATCGCCCTGACCGCGGGGCTCGTCGTCACTGGCTGCACGTCGGGTTCGGCCAGCTCGGCGAGCGGCGGGACTGGCGCCGGGCCCGCCCTGACCACCGCCGAGGCGAGCCAGGTCTTCAGCTCGTACGTCGCCACCAGCGACATGGCCGCGCAGACCGGCGACGCCGCGCTGGCGCTGTCCGATGTCACCGGCGTGCAGCGCTCGTACGTCAGCGCCAGCTTCCAGGCGGACAGCTACGACGACGTGCGACTGCCCTACCCCAGGTACGCCTACGGCACGCCCGTCTTCTACCTGCCGCAGCCTGCCGGTTACCCGCGCTGGTTCGTCGCCGACGTCCCTCGCTCGGTCCCCGGTACCGAGCCCGGCGACGCAATGGCCACGTGGAGCGCCGGGGTGCAGGTACCCCTGGACACGAACGTGCTGATGGTCTTCCAGCAGGCAAGCGCTACGGGGCCGTGGCGGCTCGCCAGCGAGTCGCAGTTCGCCGCGGGCACGTCGCTGCCTCCCCTGGCGACAACCAGCGACGGGTACGTCCGCACGCTGCCGGTGAGCACGGCAACGCTGCTCGCCCGCCCGGACGTCGTAGGCCCGCTGCAGGCCGCCATCGTGGACGACGGCCCGTCCAGCCCCGCCGCCAGCGCCGTCGCGAGCGGCCCGCTGACCACCGGCATGTACGAAGCGGCGCGCACTTCCGTGCAGGGCCTGCGCGCGCCGCGCGGCGACGTGCTGCAGTGGGAGCTCGAAGGCTCGAACTACGCCAAGTACGCGCTGGCCACGGCCGACGGCGGGGCGCTGGTGCTCTACTCCATGTACCTGAACACCACCGTCGAGGTCCCGGCCGAGCTGGACGATGCCCAGCCGGTGAACCCGGGGCCGCCGATCACGGTCCCGGCCAGCCTGCTGCCGCTGCTCAAGCCGAACCAGGCAGCCCCTCGCGTGCAGCTCGAAAGTCAGCAGCTGCTCTCGTTCGCCGCGATCGACCCGCCCGCGGGCAGCGCGAAGATCCAGGTGATCGCCGTTGGCGGAGGCCTGACCTACGCCTCCGCGTCCTGAGCGGGCAGTGAGCCAGGCGCGACCAGCGTCCGGATGACCCGGCAGGCGACCGACAGGGTGGTGAACGTGAAACGCTCGCTCTCCCAGATTTCGCCGAGCGTCTGTTCCGCGCGACCGACCGCCGCCGCGTTCCGCTCTTCCCACGCCGCGACCCGCTCGCCGACCGGGCCGTGGCCGCCGACGGCCAGCACGTCCCGGGTGAGCGCGGCGTGCGCGCCGTACAGGTCGTCGCGCAGCGCCGCCCGCGCCATCGACGACCAGCGGTCCTCGCGCGGCAGCGCCACGATGAGGTCGCGCAGCCGGCCAAGCTGCAGCCGGTCGGCGAGCGCGAAGTAGACCGCGGCGGTCTCCTCGACACCACGGCCGGTCATGGCCGCGCTGTGCACGATGTCGAAAGCGGAGTAGGACGGCACCATGGCCGCCACTTCATCGGCGAGCGCCGCGGGCACGCCGCGCGCGGCGAATGAGGCTCGCCGCTCTTCATAGCTGGCAAGATCACGCCCGGAAAGCAATTTAGGTATTCCGGAACGAACCGTGCCGACTCCCTCGCTCAGGAAGCTCACCGTCTCGGCGATGCCGAACGGCGGGCGCCTGTTCAGCAGCACCCACCTGCAGGCGCGCTCGGCGAGCTTGCGGGCCTCGAGGACCAGCGCGATCCGCACGTCCTCGTCGACCTCGCCGGCGTTTCCTTCGACCTGCCGCCAGAACGCGGCCATGCCGAAGACCTCGCGGGCGACCAGCCACGCCCGGGTGATGTCCGGCACAGGGAGGCCAGTCTCCTCGCCCAACCGGAACAGGAACGTGGTTCCCCCGGTGTCCACCATCTCGTTCACCACGGAGGTGGTGATGATCTCCCGGCGCAGCCGGTGCGTGCTCATCCTGTCAGCGAACCGGGTGCGCAGCGGCGCCGGGAAGTAGCCGACCAGCGTGCCCCGCAGGTACGGGTCGTCGGGCAGGCTGGATGCGAGCACCTCCTGGGCGGCGGCGATCTTGGTGTGCGCGAGCAGGAGGGCGAGTTCCGGTGACGTCAGGCCGGTGCCCGCCGACCGCCTGGCGGCGATCTCCTTATCCCCCGGCAGCACGTCGCCTTCCGGCGACAGGCGCTTCTGGCTGACGAGCTTGCGCAGGTAGCGGGCGTGCACGTGGAGCAGCCGCGGCGCCTGGTAGCGGGCGACAGCCAGGGCCATGTTCTGCCCGTCGTTGTGCCTGAGCACGTGCGCGGCGACCTCGTCGGTCATCTCGTGCAGGAGCCCTGCCCTATCCGAGGGCTTGATGTCGCCCGCGGCGATCGCGTCGGCCAGCAAGATCTTGATGTTGACTTCGTGGTCGGAGGTATCCACCCCGGCCGAGTTGTCGATGAAGTCGGTGTTGACAAGCCCGCCGCCCAGTGCGTACTCGATACGGGCGGCCTGGGTGAGCCCGAGGTTGCCGCCTTCCGCGACGACCTTCGCCCGCAGTTGCGTGCCGTCGATGCGCACGGCGTCGTTGGACCGGTCGCCGGCGTCGGCGTGCGTCTCGTAGCTGGCCTTGACGTAGGTGCCGATCCCGCCGTTCCACAGCAGGTCGACCGGGGCCTTCAAGATCGCGGAGATCAGCTCGTCAGGGGAGGCGGCGAGCGTGCCCTCGTCGATGCCGAGCGCGGCGCGGGCCTGCGGGGACAGCGGGACCGACTTGGTGGCGCGCGGCCAGACGCCGCCGCCCGCCGAGATCAGCGCCTGGTCGTAGTCGGCCCAGGAGGACCGGGGCAGCGCGAACAGCCGCTCCCGTTCGGCGAAGCTGACCGCGGGATCCGGGTCCGGGTCGAGGAACACGTGCCGGTGGTCGAAGGCCGCGACCAGCCTGATGTGCCGGGACAGCAGCATTCCGTTGCCGAACACGTCGCCGGACATGTCCCCGATGCCGACCGTCGTGAAGTCGTCGGTGTCGGGGTTGACCCGGAGCGCGGCGAAGTGCCAGCGCACGGACTCCCAGGCGCCCCGGGCGGTGATGCCCATCTTCTTGTGGTCGTAGCCCACCGAGCCGCCGGACGCGAAGGCGTCGCCGAGCCAGTACCCGTAGCGGTCCGCGATCTCGTTGGCGACGTCGGAGAAGGTCGCCGTGCCCTTGTCAGCGGCCACCACCAGGTACGGGTCGTCACCGTCGAGGCGGACCACGCCGGGCGGCGGCACCACCGTGTCGCCGTCGATGTTGTCGGTGATGTCCAGCATCGCGCTGATGAACATCCGGTAGCAGGCGAGCACCTCGGCCGCGTACGCCTCACGGTCTGCCTGGTCAGGCAGCCGCTTGCACACAAAGCCGCCCTTCGCGCCGGACGGCACGATGACCGAGTTCTTGACCTCCTGCGCCTTGACGAGGCCAAGTACCTCGGTGCGGAAGTCCTCGAGGCGCTCGGACCAGCGCAGCCCGCCGCGCGCGACGTGGCTGAACCGCAGGTGGACCGCCTCGAACCGCGGCGAGTACGCGAAGATCTCGAACCTCGGCCGCGGCGCCGGGATCACCGCCACGTCCTCCGGCGCCAGCTTGAGCACCAGGTAGGGCGCGGGCGTGTCCGGATGCTGGAAGTAGTTGGTGCGCAGCGTCGCCTCGACGAGGGCGAGGTAGGAGCGCAGGATGCGGTCGTGGTCCAGGCTCACCACCTCGTCCAGGGCGCCGCGGAGCTCCTCGGCGATCGCCTCGCGGCGCTCGGCCGCGCCGCCCTGCATGCCGGGGTCGAACCGGGACTCGAACAGCCGGACCAGCAGCCGGGTGATCGCCGGGTTGGCGCACAGCACCCGCTGCAGGTAGTTCTGGCTGAAGCGCACGCCCACCTGGCGCAGGTACCGCGCGTACGCGCGCAGCAGGACGACCTGGCGCCAGGTGAGCCCGGCGTCGAGGACCAGCGCGTTGAACGCGTCGTCCTCGGTCTGGTCGTTCCACAGCGCGGTCAGCGCGGCTTCGAACTGGGTGCGTACCGCGGCCGCACGTGCGGCGTCGGCCCCCGGCGCGAGCAGTCCAAAGTCATAGATCCAGAACGGCTGCGCCAGGTGGTCCTCGTCGGGGCCGCATGAGATCGACCCGCCGAACTCGTACGGGTGCTCGTCCACGACCTCCAGTCCCATGTGCTGCAGCTGCGGCAGCACGTCGGACAGCGTGATGGGGCCGGCCGACCGGAAGATGCGCAGCCGCAGCTGCTCGCCCTCGGAAGTATCGAGACGCAGCGCGAACGGCTCCGCGGCCTCGCGCAGCCGGAGCATCTCGGTCAGGTCGGCGACGGCGGTGGCGGGCGTCGCGTCCGCCTTGTATGTCTCGGGAATCGCCTCGGCGCAGACCTGCAGCAGCCGGGCCGCGCGTTCGGGGCCAAGCCGGCGTTCGGCTTCCGCGGCCAGGTCCTCATCCCACGAGCGGACCGCGGCCGCGATCCGCGCCTGCAGCGCGTCCGCGTCGACCTGCGGCAGCGGCCGGCCCGGCTCCCCATGCACCACGACGTGCAGCCTGGCGAGCGCGGAGTTGCTCACCATCGCGCTGTAGTCGACCGAGACGCCGTGCAGGGCCGTGCGCAAGATCTCCTGAGCGCGCAGCCTGACCGCCGTGGTGTACCGGTCCCTGGGCAGGTACACGAGGCAGGACATGTAGCGGCCGTACGCGTCAGGCCGCAGGAACAGCCGGACCTGCTTGCGCTGGCCCAGCCGCAGCACGGCGAGCGCGATCGGGGTCAGCTGCTCCGCGCTGATCTCGAACAGCTCCTCGCGCGGGTACCCCTCCAGGATCTCGATGAGCTCCTTGCCGTCGTGGCTGTCGGCCGGCAGCCCGGCCGTTTCGAGCACCTGGTCCAGCTTGTGCCGCAGCACCGGGATGCGCGTGATCGACTCGGTGTACGCGGCCTGGGTGTACAGGCCAAGGAAGCGGTATTCCCCGCTGGCGTGCCCGTCAGCGCCGAACTTCCGCACCGCCACGTAGTCCAGGTAGCTGGGCCGGTAGACCGTGGACCGGGTGCTGGACTTGGCGAGCACGAGCGGCCGCGCCGGGCGCGCTCCGTGCTGCCCGCCCGGCGGCGTGACGGCGAACGAGTCGGCGCCGTCGTGGCGCAGCACGCCAAGTCCGGTGCCGGGCACCGGACGCAGTTCCGGCTCGCCGGATTGCGTGACCAGCTTGTACTCGCGGTACCCGAGGAACGTGAAGTGGCCGGCCGCCAGCCAGGCGAGCAGCTCGCCTGCCTCCGCCTCTTCCGGGCCGCTGCCCTCCGCATCGGCGAGCGCGGTGACCAGTTCGCGCGCTGCGGACCGCATGCGCGGCTGGTCCTCCATCGCGACCCGCAGGTCGTCGAGCACGCGGCGCAGGTCCCCGGCGAGTTTTTCCTGCTCGGGCAGGTGACCGAGCTCGACGTGGATCCAGGACTCCGGCACCGCTCCCGCTGGCGGCACCGGGCTGCCGGCTGGCGCGGTACCCACACCCCCGGGCATGATCCCGTGCGCGACCCCGGTCACGTCCCGCTGGGCGGTCAGCAGCGGGTGCACGAGCAGCCTGATGTCGGCGGAATGCCGGTTGAGCTCCATCGTCACCGAGTCGACCAGGTAGGGCATGTCGTCGGTGACGATGTCCGCGACGGTGCCCGAGCCGGTGAGCGACGCGGCACCAGCGTCGCGTACCTGGACCGCGGCGCGACCCTGCGGGCGGCGAGCGCCGAGCGCCGCGTGCCAGGCCG
>JASHXJ010000369.1 GCA_030043595.1 Trebonia sp. | reverse complement strand
CTGCTCGCGGCGCGCGGCAAGACCCAGCTCGGCGACGTCGGCGCGGCCGACGTCGCCGCGTTCGCCGCCGCGCTGCGGACCGGCGACGAGGAGCACCCGCCGCTCGCCGTGAGCTCGGCGGGCCGGGCGGTGGTCGCGGTACGCGGGCTGCACGCGTTCGCCCTGGCGCAAGGGCTCACCGGCGACAACCCGGCGCGGGCGGTCGCTCCGCTGGCTCCGCCGCGGCGGCTGCCCAGGGCCATCACGGTCGCGGACGTAGAGCGGCTGCTCGACGCCGCGGGATCGACCGCGTCCGGCGAGCCGCGCGAACTGCGGGACCGGGCGCTGCTGGAGTTCCTCTACGGGACCGGCGCCCGGGTCTCCGAGGCGGTGGGCCTGGACATCCGCGACCTCGACCTGTCGGCCGACCCGTCGGCCCTGCTGTCCGGCAAGGGCGGCAAGCAGCGGTTCGTCCCGGTCGGCAGCTATGCGGTCCGGGCGCTCGAGGCCTACCTGGTCCGCGGCCGCCCCGTGCTGGCGGCCGCCACGGTAAAGGCGGGCGGCGCGGTATTCCTGAACGCCCGCGGCGGGCGTCTTACCCGGCAGGGAGCATGGGGCGTGCTGGGCGAAGCGGCGGACCGTTCGGGACTGCGGGGGGTGTCACCGCACACCTTGCGGCACTCTTTTGCGACTCACCTGCTTGATGGCGGAGCTGATATCCGGGTCGTCCAGGAATTGCTCGGACATGCCTCGGTGACGACCACTCAGGTCTACACTCTGGTGACGGTGGACAGGCTCAGAGAGGTCTACGCCGCCGCGCATCCGAGGGCACTCGGCTTACGGTAACCGGTAAAATTCCGGCGCTTACGGCGCGTTGGCTTGCCCCCGTCTAGTGCAGGGCCTAGAGTCCCGAACAGTTCGCGACCTCTAGCCGCGGGAGGATCTTACTGGTGGCCGCATCTCGCGTAATAGAGCTTCTACCGGGGGACATTGGACCGACGGGCCGTCCGCTGCCCGCCTTTCCTGACCCAGAGCCGCTGACCGAGCATGGCCCGGCGCGCATCGTCGCGATCTGCAACCAGAAGGGCGGGGTCGGCAAGACCACGACGACCATTAACCTCGGCGCGGCGCTCGCGGAGCAGGGGCGGCGTCTGCTGCTCGTCGACTTCGACCCGCAGGGCGCGCTTTCGGTCGGGCTCGGCATTCAGCCGCACGACATCGACAGCACGGTCTACAACCTGCTCATGGAACGCGACGTCACCGCGCGCGACGTGCTGTTCAAGACCAGCGTCGAGGGCATGGACCTGCTGCCCAGCAATATCGACCTGTCCGGTGCCGAAGTTCAGCTCGTGCACGAGGTCGGCCGCGAATTCGTGCTCGGCGGCACGCTCAAGTCCGTGGTCCCGGATTACGACTACATATTGATCGACTGCCAGCCGTCGCTCGGCCTGCTCACGATCAACGCGCTCGCCTGCGCCGACAGCGTGCTCATCCCGCTGGAATGCGAGTACTTCGCGATGCGCGGCGTCGCCCTGCTCATGGAGACGATCGACAAGGTCCAGCAGCGGCTCAATCCGAGACTAGTCATCGATGGTCTCTTGGGCACCATGTATGACTCTCGTACCTTGCACACCAGGGAAGTCCTCGGCAGCATCGTAAATGGCTTCGGTGACAAGGTTTTTCATACGGTGATCAACCGCACAGTGCGGTTCCCGGACGCTACCGTTGCAGGTGAGCCCATTACGAGCTTTGACTCCGCATCAATGGGGGCCAGCTCCTACCGTGAGCTCGCCAAGGAGGTACTAGAGCGGTGGCGGCAGGCAGGGGACGGTCACGCCGGGTAAGCATTCCCGGGGTCGCGGAACTCCTGCGCCCCGCCGCGCCTGGTCCAGTCGCTTCAGATGAACGGCAGGCGACCGGCAGGGAAAGGCACGATCAGAAGATCACCGTCTACTTGTCCGCGGCTGAGCTGCTCGACCTCGAGCACGCTCGCCTCGCGCTCCGCCGCTACGGGCTCGTGATCGACCGCGGCAGGCTGGTCCGCGAGGCGATCGCGATCCTGCTCGCCGATCTCGACGCCAGGGGGAAGGACAGCCTGGCGGCCCGTCGCGTCCGTGCGACCCTCGACCCTGGATTCGACGCCAGCGCCGTGCTGGGTACCAGCCCCAACGGAGCGCTCGGTGCGGCGCACAACGGCGGCGGCACGACGCTGGCCAGTGCCGCGGATGACGAGACGGGGGAGGCGGGCACCGTCGCCAGTCCGCTACCGTCGTTAACGTGGCGAAGGGCGCGAATGGCACGGTGACGGTCGATCCGACGGCGGGTGAGGCAGGCGACGCGCCGCGCGGCGCGGGCGCCTTCGAGGTGCACCTCGACGTCTTCGGGGGACCGTTCGACCTGCTGCTCGCACTGATCTCCAAGCACAAGCTGGACATCACCGAGGTGGCCCTGTCCCGGGTCACCGACGAGTTCATCGCGTACATCAGGCAGCGCTCCGGCGGCTGGGACCTGGACCAGGTGAGCTACTTCCTCGTCGTCGCGGCTACCTTGCTCGACCTCAAGGCGGCGCGGCTGCTGCCCTCCGGCGAAGTGGAGGACGAGGAGGACCTGGCGCTGCTCGAGGCCAGGGACCTGCTGTTCGCCAGGCTGCTGCAGTACCGCGCCTACAAGGAGGCCTCGGCGGTGTTCGCCGGACGGATGGCCGCGGCCGCCCGGCGCTTCCCGCGGCGGGTGCCGCTTGAGCCGCGGTTCGCCGAGCTGCTGCCTGAGGTTCTCTTCACGATCGGCCCGCTGGAGTTCGCCGCGCTCGCCGCGCGGGCCCTCGCGCCCAAGGCGCCGCCGGTCGTTCCGACCGACCATATCCACGCGCCGCTCGTCTCGGTCAGGGAGCGGGCCATCCTGCTCGCGGGCCTGCTGCGCAGCCTGGGCCGGGCCAGCTTCCGCCAGCTCACCGCCGGCGCGACAGGGAACTACGACATCGTCGCGTCGTTTCTCGCCCTGCTCGAGCTGTACCGCGAGGATACGGTCACGTTCGAGCAGGTCACGCCGCTCGGCGAGCTGTACGTCAGCTGGGCGGGCGGGGACCGTGACGTTGTGCTATCGCCCCCGGAAGCGGGTAGCGTCGAGGCAACCACAGGAAGCGAAGAAGAAGACTACAGATGACCAGCGACCTCACGGGTGACAGCGCGGACGGCGCGGTCCCTGAGCCGGACGACTCGGCGGGTCCCCTGCCCGGCGACGACGCGAACGCGCCCGATCCGGAAGACGACCCCGGCCGCGGTGACGGCCCCGGCCTGCACGCCTGCCTGGAGGCCATCCTGCTCGTGGCCGATGAGCCCGTGCCCGACGTGCTGCTGGCGCAGGTGCTGGAGCGGCCCCGGGAGGAGGTAGCCGGCGGCCTGCGGGCCCTGGCCGCGCAGTACACCTCCGACGGGCGCGGCTTCGACTTGCGTGAGATCGCCGGCGGCTGGCGCTTTTACACCCGGGAGGACTGCGCGCCGCTGGTGGAACGGTTTGTCAGGGACGGCCAGGAGGTCCGGCTGACCCAGGCTGCGCTCGAGACCCTGGCGGTGATCGCCTACCGGCAGCCGGGCAGCCGGGCGCGGGTATCGGCGGTACGCGGGGTGAACTGCGACGGGGTGATCAGGACGCTCGTGCTGCGCGGACTGGTCGAGGACTCAGGGACCGACCCGGAGACCGGCGCGATCCTGTACCGGACCACGAGCTACTTCCTTGAGCGGCTCGGCGTCGCGAGCCTGGACGACCTGCCCGACCTGGCGCCGTTCCTGCCCGAGAACATCGAGGACATCGAGGACCATGAGCGCACGCGGGCATGACAGGCGCGGCGACTACGACCACGACCTCGACGATGACGACGACTGGGGCGACACCGGAGGCGAGCGTGACAACCTCACCGACGTGCCCGGCGGGGTCAGGCTGCAGAAGGTGCTGGCAGCAGCCGGGGTGGGCAGCCGCAGGCACTGCGAGGAACTGATCGGCGCCGGCCGTGTCGAGGTGGACGGGCAGATCGTCCGCCGCTTCGGCGCGCGGGTAGACCCCGAGCACCAGATCATCCGGGTCGACGGCAAGCGCATCCCGTCCCGGCAGGACGTCGTGTACCTGGCGTTCAACAAGCCGCCGAAGGTGCTGACCGCGATGTCCGACGACCGCGGCCGCCGCACGATCACCGATTTCCTCGGCGACCGCGCCGAGCGGCTGTTCCACGTGGGCAGGCTCGACTACGACACCGAGGGGCTGATGCTGCTCACCAACGACGGCGAACTGGCGCACCGGCTCGCTCACCCGAGTTACGAGGTCGCCAAGACGTACCTGGCGGACGTGCAAGGACCTGTCTCCCGCGACCTGGGCCGGCGGCTGGCGACGGGCATCGAGCTGGAGGACGGAGTCGCTGTCGCGGACCGGTTCCGCGTGGTCGAGCAGGCGGGTACGCGCGCGCTGGTGGAGATCACGCTGCACGAGGGCCGCAAGCACATCGTCCGCCGGATGCTCGCCGAGGCGGGGTTTCCGGTCAGCCGCCTGGTCCGTATCACGGTGGGCCCGGTCAAGCTCGGGAACCTGCGGCCGGGCGCGACCCGTGATCTCACGACGGCGGAAATCGGTGAGCTGTACGCCGCCGTCGGCCTGTAGCATGCGGGCCTGGGAGGAAGCGAGGAGTTGAGCACGTGACAGTCCGGGCTATCAGGGGCGCGATCCAGGTCGACGCCAACGACCGGGACGCGATCCTGGAGAGCACCGCGGAGCTGGTGTCCGCGGTGATGAGCCGCAACGACCTGACCACCGACGACGTGATCAGCGTGCTGTTCACCGTCACCCCGGACCTGACCGCCGAATTTCCCGCGCTCGCGGCCCGCAAGATCGGCTTCCACGCCGTGCCGCTGATCTGCGCAACGGAGATCCCCGTGCCCGGTGCCATGCCCCGCGTGGTCCGGCTGATGGCGCACGTGGAGAGCGACCGCCCGCGTTCGCAGATCCAGCACGTGTACCTGCGCGGCGCCGCCGCGCTCCGGCTGGACATCGCGCAGTGAGGGGCGATGGCGCGGTGGCACCTGGCCGCGTCCTGGTCGTCGGGACCGGGCTGATCGGCACCTCGGTCGCCCTCGCCCTGCGCGAGCGCGGCGCCGGGGTGTGGCTGGCCGACGCCGACGAGGCGACCGTGCGGCTGGCGGCCGACCTCGGCGCCGGCACGGTAGTCCCCGATCTGCGGGACGCCAAGGGCATCGCCGACGGCGCGGTGCTCGCGGTGCCTCCCGCCGCGGTCGCGGCGACGCTGGCGCACGCCCAGGACTGCGGGGTCGCGGAGTGGTACACCGACGTCGCCAGCGTCAAGCAACTGCCCGTTACCCAAGCCCGCGAGCTCGGCTGCGAGCTGAGCCGCTACGTTCCGGGCCATCCGCTGGCCGGGCGGGAACGGCACGGGCCCGCGGCCGCGCGGGCCGACCTGTTCCTCGGCCGCACCTGGGCGCTGTGCCCGCTGCCCGAGACATCCTCAGGCGCGCTGGCCGCGGTGACGGCACTTGTGCTGGCCTGCGGTGCCGATCCGGTGCACGCCGATCCGGCGACGCACGACCGCTGGGTGGCGCTGGTCTCCCATGGCCCGCACCTGGTGGCGGCGGCGATGGCGGCGCGGCTCGCGCCGTCTTCGGTCCCCTCCGGCGCCCTCGCCCTGGCCGGCCAGGGGCTGCGCGACGTCACCAGGATCGCGGCGGGTGACAGCGCGCTCTGGACGCAGATCCTGTCCGCCAACGCGGCGCCGGTCGCCGAGGTACTGGCCGAGGTGGCCGCCGACCTGGCCGAGGCCGCACGGATGCTGACCGAAGAAGCGGACGGCGAAGGGCCGAAGTCCGTTGCTGCCCTGCTTGACCGCGG
The DNA here is from genome assembly GCA_030043595.1 of Trebonia sp. Lineage (GTDB taxonomy): Bacteria > Actinomycetota > Actinomycetes > Streptosporangiales > Streptosporangiaceae > Trebonia. Next base: position 1,003 of record JASHXJ010000369.1, on the reverse strand, counting down.
CCAGGCGGGCGTGGCCAGGATCCCCGGTAAGCACGGCAGCGCCGCCCGCGAGTTCACCGCCGTGCAGGTGGTGATCCGTGACCAGCCAGGCGAGCTGGCCCGGCTGTTCGACGCGGCGGGTGCCGCCGGGGTCAACATCGAGGACGTCAGAATCGAGCACTCGCCCGGGCTGCCGGTCGGCGTCGCGGAGCTTTCCGTCCGCCCCGCCGAGGCTCGCTTGCTGGTCGATGCCCTGGAGGCGGGCGGCTGGCCGGTCCGCCGCTAAAGCCGACCGGCCTGCGGCCCTTCTCTTTTCTTATTTATCCGAACGGACGGTGGTACGTGCCTCCGCCTGCCGTGCGTGCGCCGGGCGGTGCGGATCCCACTTGGTAGAACCAGAACGAGAGCAGCGGTCCGCCCGCGACCGGGCCCAGGCCGTCGGCTACGCGTACCGGCACGGACTCGTCCCCCTCCTGACGGCAGCTCCGGGACACCTTCGCCGGTAGCATCACACGGGTGAATGTTTCAGCGGGCCTGGAGACAAGCATCGGCGAGAACAGAGCAACGGGCGGCGGATCCGGGCTCGTCATCGCGATAGACGGGCCATCAGGTGCGGGCAAGTCGAGCGCCTCCCGCGACACGGCGCTCGCGCTCGGCCTGCGTTACCTGGACACGGGGTCCATGTACCGGGCCCTGACCTGGTGGCTGCTCGACCGCGGCGTCGAGGTCAGCGATGCGGACACCGTGGCCAGGCTTGCCGCCGAACCGGTCATCGAAGTCGGCACCGACCCGCAAACGCCCTGGGTGCGGGTCGACGGCACCGACGTGTCCGCGGCGATCAGGACGCGCGAGGTCACCAGGGCGGTCAGCGCCGTCGCGGCGGTCCCGCAGGTCCGCGCGCACCTGATCGCGCAGCAGCGGGACATCATCGCGAACGCTGGCGGGATCGTCGCCGAGGGCCGCGATATCGGCACCGTGGTCGCGCCCAACGCGCCGGTCAAGGTGTTCCTCACCGCCGACAGCG
>JASHXJ010000368.1 GCA_030043595.1 Trebonia sp. | reverse complement strand
GACTGGTTCACCGAAGAGCGCCTGATGATCGCCGCGCGCACGATCGGCGCGGCCGACCGGGCGCTGACGCTCGCGACCAGCTGGGCAGCACAGCGGCTCCAGGGCGGCGAGCCGCTCATCGACCGCCAGCTCATCCGCGGCATGATCGCCGATTCCGTGGTGGACATCGCCGTCAACCGGGCCTTCACGCACCAGGTGGCCTGGGAGTTCGATCACAGTGATAACAGCAAGAGGCCGCCCGGCAGCGGCACGACGCCCGGCAGCGGCACGACGCCCGGCAGCGGCACGACGCCAGACAGCCGCAAGACGCTGCACGCGCGGGCCGCGACCGCCAAGCTGGCTGCCTCGGAGGCCTCCAACCGGGTCGTCGATCGTGCGGTGCAGATCTTCGGCGGCCGCGGCTACATGCGCGACAACCCGGTCGAGCGCCTCTGGCGCGAGCTGCGCGTCGACCGGATCTGGGAGGGCGCCTCGGAGATCCAGCGCCTCATCATCGCCAACGAGGCCGCCAAGCGCGGCCTGCGCGGCCTGCTCGATTTCGCCACCCGCGAGGACTGAGACAGTGCCAGCCGACTGGAGCGGCGCCGTCGCGATCGTCGGTGCCTACGAGTCGCCAAGGCGCCGCGCGCCCGGCGTGCACCCGTTCGCCATCCAGGCCGAATGCGCCAAGGGCGCGCTGGAAGACGCCGGCCTGGGCATGCAGGACGTCGACGGGCTCGCCACCGCGGCCTCGTTCCCGGCCGAGGGCGCCCGCGAGATGGCCGTGGCCGAGATCGCCGAATACCTCGGCATCCACCCGCGCTGGGCAGACGGAACCGACATCGGGGGAGCGGCGCCGGTCTCGCACGCGGGCCACGCCGTCGCCGCCATCGCGGCCGGACTGGCCGAGGTGGTGCTCGTGACCTACGCCGCGTGCGGGTACTCGTGGCCGCACGGCGCGCCTGACTACCTGACGTACGCGCACGGCCCGGGCCAGTGGGAGCTGCCCTACGGCCCGAGCACGGTCGCCACCTACGCGCTGGCCGCGCGGCGGCACATGCACGACTACGGCACCACGGCCGAAGACCTCGCCGCCATCGCCGTGCAGTGCCGGGCCAACGCGAGCGCCAACCCGCACGCCCGGTACACGGCCCCGGTCACCGTCGACGACGTGCTGGACTCACCGCTCATCGCCGACCCGCTGCACCGGCTTGACTGCTGCGTAGTCACCGATTCCGGCGGCGCGTTCGTGCTCACCAGCGCCCGGCACGCGCGAGAAATGGGCACGAGGCCGGTCTACGTGCTCGGCTTCGGCGAGGCGCTCGGCCAGGTGTCGATGAGCCAGATGTGGCCGTTCACCGCCACCGCCGCGGCCGCCTCCGGAGCACGCGCCTACCAGACGGCGGGCATGCGGCCGGACGAGATCGACTGCGCCCAGCTGTACGACAGCTTCACGATCACCGTCCTGCTCGCCCTGGAGGATCTCGGCTTCTGCGCGAAGGGCGAGGGCGGCAAGTTCGCGAGTGCCGGAGAGCTGGCGCCGGGCGGCCGGCTGCCCATCAACACCGACGGCGGCGGGCTTTCGTCCAATCACCCGGGGCGGCGCGGCGCGCTGGCCGTGGTCGAGGCGGTCAGGCAGCTGCGGGGCACCTCACCCGGCGTCCGCCTGGACAGCCCGCGGACCGCGCTCGTGCACGGCATGGGCGGGTCATTGTCCACGTCAGCGACCCTGATCCTCGGAGTCTGACCATGCCAGGAACACTGGCCCGCGCCCCCGGCCTGCCACCACTGACCGACGATTTCTCGCAGCCCTACTGGGACGCCGCGCGGCAGGGAACGCTCCTCATCCAGCGGTGCCGAACATGCCGCCGCTACCAGTTCTACCCGCGCGCCCACTGCGCGCACTGCTTCGCGGACGATCCGGAATGGACGCCGGCGAGCGGCCGCGGCCGGATCCACACCTGGACCGTGATCCGGCGCACGCCCAACGCCGAGTTCGCCGCCGACTGCCCGTACGTGCTGGCGATCATCGAGCTCGACGAGGGTCCGCGGATGACGGCGCGCATCGTCGGCGAGAGCGACGGCATCGCCTGCGACCGGCGCGTGCGTGCCGTCTTCGCGCGGGCCGGCGAGACCGCGGTGCTGCCCGACTTCTGCCTGGACCGCGGATGACCACGTACCTGGAGGACCTGCGCGAGGGCAGCGAGTACCTCTCGCACGCGCGGACCATCACCGAGCAGGACATCGCGGCGTTCGCCGAGCTGTCCGCGGACTTCAGCCCGCTGCACACCGACGACGAGTGGGTGCGGCAGAACACGCCGTTCTCCGGCCGGATCGCCCATGGCGCCCTGGTCTTCGCCGTCTCCCAAGGGCTGCGCACGCCGGTCGTCGACGACATCGCCGTCATCGCCTTCCTGGGGTTCGAGCGCACCCTGGCCGGCCCGGTCTACCCGGGCGACACGATCACCGCGCGGTGGACCGTCTCGCAGGTCCGCCGGTCGAATTCCAGGCCCGACCGCGGCATCGCCCGCCTGCACGTCGCCGTCGTCAACCAGGACGGGACCGTCGTGCAGCGCGGCTGTGACACCTACCTCGCCGCAGCCAGGCCGCCGGCCGACGGCACCGCCGCCCAGCACCGGACCGGGGCAGGCGCTCCGGCTCGTTCGGATTAATAATTCATTTATCCGGAACGGGCAGTGGCGGCTCATTCCGCCCAGGCTGTCTCCGCTGCCCGGTGGCCGCCCCGCGGCGAAATGTGTGTTAGCTTCCCGTCGTGGTCGAAGTCGCTCATGGCGAGGGTGTCTCGCTTCCCGATATCCCGCGTTCTCTCGAGCCGCTCATCCGCGAGCACGCGCAGGCTCTTGAGGAGGGGCGCATTCCGCCGCCACTCGTGGACGCGCTGTACGACGCCGGCGTTTTCCGGGCGATGCTGCCGCGTGAGGTCGGCGGCCTCGAAGTCGAGCCAGTGGAGTGGCTGCAGCTGATCGAGGAGCTCGCGCGGATCAACGGGTCGGTCGGGTGGCTGGCGTTCATCAACTCGGGCGTGGGGCTGACGTTCCTCGATCCCGAGCGGTTCGAGCGCTTCAGGGAGCGCGGGGGCGGGCGGATGATCCTGGCGATGAACCTTGGCCGGATGGCCGGGAAGGCGGTCAAGGTCGAGGGCGGCTACCGCATCAGCGGCCGGTGGCCGTTCGCCAGCGGCTCCCCGTTCGCGACCTGGCTCGGCGGGATGTCGGCGGTCTGCGGCGAGGACGGGTCGCCGATCCTGGACGCCAGCGGTCAGCCGAGGCGGCTGCTCGCGATATGGCCGGCCGACCAGGCCCGCATCATCGACACGTGGGACGGGCTCGGTCTGCGCGGCACGGGCAGCGGCGACTTCGAGATATCCGACCTGTTCGTCCCGCAGGACCAGGTCAACGCGGAGATCTTCGGCACGGCGGTCTATGACCGGCCGCTGTTCCGGATCAAGGAGATGCCGGAAGTGGGCCACGCCGCGCACGCGCTCGGCATCGCGTCCGCCGCCCTGCAGTCGTTCGTGGAGGCTGTCAACACCAAGCCCCTTCCCGGGTCCATGCGGCACATGACGATGGGGCACATGCAGGCGCACCAGATCGCGTTCGCCCGGGCCGACGCTCTGGTTCGCGCGGCGCGGGCACTGCTGTACGAGACCATGCGCGCCGCCTACGCGGACGCCACGGCCAACCCGGAACTGGCCCTCGAACTGCGGGTTCGGCTGCGCGAGGCGAACATCTTCACGGTGCGGGCGGCGCGGGAGGCAGTCGGCCTCGTCTTCGAGATGGCCGGGTCGAGCGCCGTGTACCGGGGTCGCGTGATCGAGCAGGCGTTCCGCGACATCAACACCGCGGTCAACCACACGAACTACGTGGAGTCCGCGTACTCCACGATCGGCTCCTATTTCCTGACCAGAGACCGTCCGGGCGGCCCGGAGATCGCCGGGCGGCCGTTCCTGTGACCGGACCCGCGACCGGGCGGCGGGTCACCCCCGCTTGCGCTGAGGCGGTGCGGATGCCGATCCTGGTCTGGTGAATCATGGTTGGTTGAGGACAAGCAAGTTCCGATGAACTCACGTGGGGGGAAGACCCGCCGATGACGGTTAACTCCGGGGTGGCTGGAACACCAGTGCGGGCCGGCCGGGCGCCCGGGCCGCACTACAAGTGGATCGCGCTGTCCAACACGACGCTCGGCATGCTGATGGCGACGATCAACCAGTCGATCGTGCTGATCGCGCTGCCCGCCGTCTTCCGCGGCATCGGGCTGAACCCGCTGAGTCCGGGCAACACCAGCTACCTGCTGTGGATGTTCATGGGGTTCCTCGTCGTGTCCGCGGTGCTGGTAGTCTCGTTCGGCCGGCTTGGCGACATGTTCGGCCGCGTCCGGATGTACACGCTGGGCTTCGCGGTCTTCAGCGTGGCCTCGATCTTCCTGACCGTGACCTGGATGCACGGCGCGGACGGGGCGATCTGGCTGATCGTCTGGCGGGTCGTGCAGGGCATCGGCGGCGCGTTCCTGTTCGCCAACTCCGCCGCGATCGTCACCGACGCGTTCCCGGCCAACCAGCGCGGCACCGCGCTGAGCGTGAACTCGATCGCGGCGATCGCGGGGTCGTTCATCGGGCTGATCCTCGGCGGCGCGCTCGCCCCGGTGAACTGGCACCTGATCTTCCTGGTCTCGGCGCCCATCGGCGCGTTCGGCACCATCTGGGCGTACTTCATGCTGCACGACATCGGCGCGCG
>JASHXJ010000367.1 GCA_030043595.1 Trebonia sp. | reverse complement strand
CGCAGCAGCTCAAGACCCCACCGCTGGCTCTGCGGCCCGCCGTAGTCGCCAAGCGACCAGGAGCCGAGCATCTGGAACACAGTCAGGTGCGAGTCGTCGCCGACTTCGTCCAGGTCGGTGGTGCGCAGGCAGCGCTGCACCCCGGTGAGCCGGCGGCCGAGCGGATGCGGCTGGCCGGCCAGGTACGGGGTCAGCGGGTGCATGCCCGCCGAGGTGAAGAGCACCGGATCGCCGGGCTGGGACAGCAGCGAGCTGCCCGCGATCGCCTGATGACCGCGCTCCAGGAAAAAGCTGATGAACGTGCCGATGGTCTCGCTGGTATTCATGACGGCCGTGCCTTTCGGTGTCAGGGCACCGGGAACGAGCGCCCGCGGGCGCAGCCGTCCAGCCATGAAGGGAAGGAAAGGGAAGGCGCACGCCGGCGGACCGTTCCCGGTCGCCGGCGGGGATCTCAGGTCAGGGGGCGGCGACCGGCGAGCCGATAGCTCGCGCGGCCGCGGCGATGCGCTGGATGCTGACCTGCATGCACAGCACTGTATCCGGGACGTGGCCGGGCTCCGCAACCGATTAACGCGGCGGCCGGGCTACGCGGCCGCCGGCGACATACTGAAGACGTGAGAGTCCGCGCGCTGGCCGGCGTGGCCGGTCCGGTCGTCTTCACCGCCGCGTGGATCGCCGGATCCCTGCGCCAGGCCGGGCATGGCACGCTGAGCGTCCAGCTCAGCGGCCTGGCGGCGCCGGACGCCAGAGATCCCTTGATCATGATCACCGGGTTCCTGGTGCTGGGCGGCTGCACGCTGCTGTTCGGTCAGGAGCTGGCCGGGGAACTGCCGGGCCTGGGGCCGCGGCTCATTCAGGCTGCCGGCGCGCTCACCATCGCCGCCGGACTGCTCCGCCGTGACCATATGGAGCTCACCGCCGGGCCGGTCTCCTGGCACAACCAGGCACATAACGTCATCAGCCTGGTTCTCTACGCGGATCTGGTGCTCGCCCAGCTGCTCCTGGCCCGCTCCTTCGGCACGACCCCGTGCTGGCGTGCATGGCGCCCGTACCTGCTGGGCAGCGCGATCGCGACGGCCGCCGCGCTGGCCGCCTTCATCCCCGCCATCACGTCTGGTAGCGGCGGCATCCTGCAGCGCATCGCCGTCACCATTCCGCTCCTCGCCATGGCAGCGGTGGCGGCAAGGCTGGTCACCTTCCATCACTCCGAACGGTCCGGGCCGGCTCCGGCCGCGCTGCACCGCTTCCCCGGCTAGGCCGTCGCCGCGGCGAGAGCTGCTCCCGCAGGCCCGCGCCGAGCGCTTCGATGCCGGTCACCAGCGGGCTGTCGTGCTGCACGCCGTACCCGATGAGCAGGGCCGGGGGTGCCGTGCCCGGGTCGGCCCAGTGCCGTGCCGCCGGCTCCAGCTGGATGCCGCGCGCCGCCGCGGCAGCCGCGATCGTGTCCGGGTCGGTCCCCGCGGGCAGTCGCAGCAGGAGGTGCAGGCCGGCGGCCTCGCCGCCTGGCCGGACCGTCGGCAGGTGCGCGCGCAGGGCCGCGAGCAGGCTGTCGCGGCGCGCCCGGTAGAGCGGGCGTACCCGCCGCAGGTGCCGAGCGAGCCCGCCGCTGTCGATGAAGCGGGCGAGGGTGAGCTGGCCGAGCGCCTCGGTGGCGAAGTCCTCGCGGAATTTGGCCCGGATGATGTCGCCGGTCAGCCACGGCGGCGCGACGACCCAGCCGAGCCGCAGCGCAGGGCTGAGGATCTTGCTCACGGTGCCGCCGTAGATGACATGGTCAGGATCGAGCCCTTGCAGCGCCCCGACCGGCAGCCGGTCGTAGCGGAGCTCGGCGTCGTAGTCGTCCTCGATCACGAGCGCGTCGGCCGTCTGCGCCCACTCCAGGAGCTGCACCCGCCGGTTGGCGGACAGCACGACACCACTCGGGTAGGAATGGGCGGGCGACAGCAGCACCGCCCCCACGTCCAGCGCGGCCAGCCGCGACGTCTGCATGCCCTGACCATCGACCGGGACAGGGACCGGCTCGAGTCCGCCGGCCCTGATGATGCGGCGATGCATCGAAAAGCACGGGTCCTCGACGGCGATGCGGGTCACGCCGCGCTGGCCGAGAGTCCGGCAGAGCAGACTGAGGGCCTGGGAGAAGCCGCTGCATATCACGACCTGATCCACGGCGGTGCGCACACCGCGCACGCGGCCCAGGTAGGCGGTGAGCGCGGCGCGCAGCCCGGGCTCGCCCCACGGAGGCGGGTACAGGAGGTCGTCGTCGGGGAGGTCCCGCAGCACGTCGCGGTAGTGGCGCAGCCACTCATCGCGCGGGAACAGCGCAGGGTCGGGCAGCCCGCTCCGCCAGATGGCACGCTCCCCGTCGGCCGGCACCGCCCCGGGGCGCCCCTTGTCTGGCGTGCCGGAGCTCCGGCCGCCGACGACGCCCTGCGCCCGGACTCGCGTGCCTGAGCCCTGGCGGGCCTCCAGGTACCCCTCGATGACCAGCTGCTCGTAGGCCCCGACGACGAGGGAGCGAGACACGTCGAGCTCGGCGGCGAGCACCCGTGACGGCGGCAGGGCGGTCCCGGCGGGAAGCGACCCGCGCGCGATGGCCGTGCGCAGTCCGCGCTCGAGCTGCGCTCGAAGACCGCGCGGCCGGGACCGGTCGAGCTCGACCAGCAGGTCAGCGGGAAACTCGCCTCCGGCGGTATTGGACCGTGTATTCGCAGTCAATTGGATCTTCCTATCCAGGCCATTTTCCGTAGCCTAGGTATATGCGACAGATCCGGCCAGGAGCACAAGGAGGCACGATACGGCCGCGAGAGCACGGGACCGCCGAAGGCGGCATCCGGCGGCCGCAGGAGTGGGTTGTGTTCACCCCGATGGCCTTTGACGGCTGCTCCTGGGTGCGGATCGCCGGGCCGCAGCCAGACGCGCGCGCCGCGTGCATGAGCGTCACCGCGCACATCCATCTGCTGCAGGACCTCCCGCTTGGCGAACTGGACGCCCGTGCCGAGAGCGCGGTCCGCGAGCTCGAAGACGGGGCGGTGAGCGTCGCGGTGATCGATGACGTGCACCGCGTGGACCGGATCGTCGTATGCTCCGTCACCGGGGTCGGCTCGACAGCCTAACCCCGCGGTCGCAGGCGGACGGCGGGCAGCTCTGGGGCGGGCAGCGTGTGGTCCCACTCGGCAGGGAATGTCCCGTAGCGCCGGGTCGCCGCGAGCACGCTCCCGGCTCGCTCGGCTTGCCATTGAGCGCGGTAGGCGGCGATCTCTTCGTGGCTGCGGCCGACGAAGTTCCACCACATGATGATCTGCTCGCCCAGCGGCTCCCCGCCAAGCAGCAGGACGCGGGCCTGCTGTCCGCCCGCTGCGCGCAGGGTGAGCGTGTCCGCGCCGGCGGGCTGGCAGGCTAGCTGCCCCGGCCCGGGCCGCGCCGCCGCATCGCCGAGGCTGACCTGGCCCGCGTCAACGAGCACCCCGTGCTCGAACGCCGGGTCGACGTCGAACGCCACCGTCTGCCCGGCGCCGAGGACGATCTCCGCTCCGAGCAGCGGGCTGAACGTGCGCACCGGCGACGTACGGCCCGCGAGGGTCCCGAGGAAGACCACGACGCGCGCGCCGCCCCAGTCGAGCGGCGGCGGCGCATAGTGCTCGAACGCTGGCGCGGCGAACCGGTGCGCCTGTGGCAGCGCGACCCACAGCTGGACGCCATGCAGGACCGTGGTCGCCGGCGTCGAGTACTCCGAATGCGCGATGCCGGCGCCGGCGGTCATCAGGTTCAGCTCGCCCGGCCGGACCAGGGCATGGGCGCCGGAAGTGTCGCGGTGCTCGATCTCGCCGCGGAATAGCCAGGACACCGTCTGCAATTGCGTGTGCGGGTGGCCGGCGACTCGCATGCCCCCGGTTGCCGACACGTCGTCAGGACCGTAGTGGTCGGCGAAGCACCACGCCCCGATCAGCGAGCGTGCCCGCTGCGGGAGCGTGCGCCGCACCGTCATCGCCCGGGGCCCGCCGAGCGGCACCTCCCGCGGATCGAGCACCTGGATGCCCACCACGGGCTCGGCGGCAACGGCCAGCTCATGCGGCGCGGCCTCGAGATTGCTCACGGTACCCCCTTAGCGGGCTTGACCCCGAGCGTAGCCTGGCACCCTGCACGCGCCCGGCGCCGTGCTGCATTCGACGTCCGCAGCGCGCGCTCAGCCGGCCATCCGGTCCTGCTGATCATCGGGTCGCCGATGGGCGCCGCCGGATTCGCCACCCTGGCCGGGCATTTCACCGACCGCACGGTCGCGACCTACGATCGCCTTCGCCGCCACCCTGCGCGCCGTCCTCAGCGCGGCGTGTCAGCCGAAGGTGAACGAGTAGGCCGCCAGGCCCGGTGAGAGCCTCACCGTCACGGTGCCGTTCTGGATGGCCGCTTGAGCAGCGATGGTGTAGATGTCGGGGGCACCGGAGACGCGGATGACCTTCCCGGTGCCGTCGGCGGAGACCGTGAGAGTGCCGGTGCCTCCGACATCGAGGTAGACGTAGCTGGCGTGGTAGGCGAGCGTGATCGCGGCGTCCTTGCCAGCGATGATCGACTGCTGGCCGATCGTCCAGGTGCCGGAGAGGTCGTAGAAGTCCAAGGGGACCGTGCCGAGCGGCTTGAACTGATGCTGGCCAATCGTGTAGGCGGTCCTGCCGGCGTATCCCTGTTCACGCTCGGCGCCAAGGTACGTCTCGGGTGTCTGCGCGGGGTCCTCAGGGGTGCGGTCGGGAACACTGGTCGGCGGCGGCAGCTTGAGCCCGGGGCGGGCCGCGACCAGCAGCTGGCGGATGAGCTGCTCTTCCTGGGTATAGTCGCCTTCCCCGATCGTGACGTGCCGGATCTGGCCGCGAGCGTCGATGAGGTACGTCGCCGGCCAGGACTGGTTGTCGTAGGCGTTCCAGGTGTCGTAGGAGTTGTCGAGCGCGATCGGGAAGGTGAGGCCGAGTCGGCGCGCGCCGACTTCGACGTTGGACGGCACGTGCTCGAAGGCGTACTCGGGAGTGTGCACGCCGACGACCTCGAGCCCGTCGGAGGCGTAGTCCTTGTACCAGGCCTCGACGTGCGGCAGCTCGCGCTGGCAGTTGATGCAGGAGTAGGCCCAGAAGTCGACGATGATCACCGTGCCCCTGAGCGAGGCCAGGGTCACCGGCTTGCCGCCGGGGGTGTTCAGCCACTGCTGGATGCCGCTGAACGCGGGCGCGGAGCCGCACTCCTCAAGACCGGAGCCGCCGTAGTAGGCCGCCTCCTGGCAGGCCTGCAGGGACACGCTGGAGTCCTTGGGTGCGGCTGCGGCGCCCTTCTCCAGGGAGTTGCCGATGGCTCCGGTGTAGTTCGGGATGTCACGCTGGATGAGATCGGAAAGGTTGAACGTCAGCGCGACGGCCAGGGCGATGACCACGATGCCGCTGACCGCGCGGAAGGCACCCTGATGACGCCGGAAGGCTTGCAGTCTCTTGGTCATGCCGCGGCCCGCCAGGGCGAACGCGAGCAGCGGGATCGCGGTGCCGACGGCGAAGCCCGCGGTGAGGCCGATCGTGCGCAGGCCGATGTGACCGGTCGCACCCGCCACGATGATGGCCGCCAGGACCGGTCCCGCGCACGGCACGAAGACCGCGCCCAGCGCGATCCCGAGGAGGAAGCCGCCGCGGCCGGTGCCGAGGGCACGCTGGGGGAACCGGTAGAAAGGGCGCTCGATCAGGTGCCCGAGCGGGGGCACCAGCAGCGCGAGCCCGACCAGTACCAGCAGGGCCAGGCCTAGCCAGCGGATGGCATCCTGGGGCAGATGCAGGCTGGCCAGGATGAGGCTGCCGAAGAGGGTGAACACCGCGAAGCTCAGCGCCAGGCCAAGGACGACGAGATAGGGACGCCGCCGCGCCGACTCTGTGTCTGGCCCGGCGCTGCCGCCGCCAAGGAAGACGACGGGAAGCACGGGCAGGACACACGGGGACACGCCCGTGATGATCCCGCCGACCAGGCCGATCAGCACCAGCGTCACGACACAACCTCCTGCTGACGGCCAGGCCCAGGATCGTTCGGGGTGGTACGCCTCGCATTACCTACGGCCCTGCGGGCGTGCATGGGGGGTGTGCCGGCAAGGCCAGGTAGTCTCACCGGGACTACTGCTCCGAAACTCTAAAACCGGGACCGCTGCGAGGCGCCGGGGGCCTCGCCCGGATTCTTCTTGATCGCCTGTGCCCGGGTCCGGTAGACGGTCTGGGGGTCGGTGTAGGCGTAGATGCTCCACAGGCCCATCTCCGAGCCGAGCCCGCTCCATTTCATGCCGGTGAAGGGGGCGTCATGAGTGAGCTGCATGTGGGTGTTGATCCACACCGTGCCGGCCTCGAGCCGCTCGGCGACTTCGGCCGCCCGGAGCGGGTCTGACGACCACACCGAGGCGCCGAGCCCGTAGTTGGTGGCGTTCGCCCGGTCGATGGCCTCGGGGATCGTGCGATAGGTGAGGATCGGCAGGGCCGGCCCGAACTGCTCCTCGTCGACGATGCGGGTGCCCTCCGCCACGCCGGTGAGGATCGTGGGCTCGAAGAAGTAGCCGTCGCCCTCGATCGGGTGCCCGCCCGCGACCGCCACCGCGCCCTGCTCGATCGCCTCGGCGACAAGGCCTTTGACCCGCTCGAACTGGGGCTTGTTGTTGATCGGGCCGAGTTCGACGCCCGGTTCGAGGCCGTTGCCGACCTTGACCGAGCGGGCCTTGGCAGCCAGGGCCTGCACCACCTGCCGCTCCATCTGCTCAGGCACGTAGACCCGCTTGACGGCCATGCAGATCTGCCCCGAGTTGCGGAAGGCCGGCCAGAACAGCTTGTCGGCCACATCGGCCGGGTCGGCATCATCGAGCACGATGGCTGCGTCGTTGCCGCCCAGCTCCAGCAGGACCCGCTTGAGGTCGGCCGCGGCCGACACGTTCACCTTCTTGCCGGTGGCGATCGACCCGGTGAAGGAAATGCCCCGAGGGATCGGGTGCTCGGTCATCCACTGGCCGAGCTCGTTGCCGCCAGAGACGACGTTGAGCACCCCGGCGGGGACCAGTTCGCGCAGGATCTCACCCATCCGCAAAGTCACCACAGGGGTAAACGGCGACGGCTTGAGCACCACGGTGCAGCCGGCCCGGAAGGCCGGGGCGATGGTATTGACCGCCATGCCGATCGGCACGTTCCACGGCTTGATGGCGGCGAGGACCCCGATCGGGCGACGGACGATCTCCACCAGGGCGTCGTCGTCGTCCTGCACGGTGACCCGGGGAATTACGAGGTCCGCGTAGTAGCGGAAGTCCCGGGCCGCTCTGACCACGCCGCCGATACCCGCCGCCAGCGGCATGCCCTGCTCCATGGTGGCCAGGCGGCCAAGCTCCTCGGCGTTCCCTTCCAGGGCGTCGGCGCAGGCGTACATGACAGCCCGCCGCTTTCCGTAGTCGTCCTTCCATCCATGGAAAGCCCGCTGCGCGCTCTGCATGGACATGTCCAGCTGCTCGCGCGTGCAGTCGGGGACCTCGGCGAACACGTCGCCAGTGGCCGGGTTGACCACCTTCAGCGTCCCCGGACTGGATACCGGCTGCCCGTCGATGGTCATCGTGTACTGGCTCATGAACTTCCTCCTTGCCGCCTGCTTGGCCATGGCCCGCAACAGCGAGGGCGACGGGTTACCGTGAACGGGGCAGTAGTCACAGTGTGACTACCACCCTAGGATGCGGACCGCGCCTCCGCCAGCGCAGGCCGCATCGTGTCGGTGGCCGGCGACAAGGCCGGGGCCAGTCTCATCCCGCGATATCACCTAAGGTAATGTCTTCGTTACTCAAGAGGAGTGATCACATCGCTGGGACGGACGTACGAGCCTGGGGGGTATGCGGTGCGGTTCTCACATTTCTCGCGATCTAAGACGGCTCGCCGGGCGGTGCTGGCGCTGGCGGCAGGCTCGGCGCTCGCGGCGCTGGGTGCCTCAGTGCCCGCGTCGGCCGCGGTGCCCGCTCGGCTCCGGCCGCTGGGCACGGAGGAATTCGGGTATGTGGGACCGTACCCGCAGTCGGTCACGGTGCCAGCCGGGGCGACCTACGCAAACGTGCGGGTGATCGGCGGGCACGGCGGCGCGGCCACGGCCGGAACCTGCTGCGTCTACGTGGGCGGTGACGGCGCCCAGGTCAGCGGGCTGCTCCCGGTGTCCGGCGGCGAGGTACTGCAGCTTAATGTCGCCGGGGGCGGCGCGGAGGGCACCGGAACGGGTGCCGGCGGCGCCGGCGGCTGGGGTCCGACCGGCCCGGGCGCCCCGGGCGGGCACGGCAGCGGGAGCTACGGGTACGTAGGCGGTGGCGGCGGCGGCGCGAGCACGATCGTTGCCGGGTCTGTGACGGTCGTGGTGGCGTCCG
>JASHXJ010000366.1 GCA_030043595.1 Trebonia sp. | reverse complement strand
TGACCGCGGGCGCGGGCCGCGCCACCCGGCGCGGCCGGCCGAAGGCGAAGTCGCCGGCGAACGCGAGCACCGCCAGCGAGTAGATGATCAGTGCGGCGACCATGAAGTCGCTGCTAACCTGCGCCAAGCCGAGGTTGACGGCCACGAGCCTCACGCTCCCGTTTCTGACTGGTTGTTAGGCTCACGCTCTTGTCGCGAAGCGGCGGCCGCCGCGTCCGCGGCGGCCAGTTCGGCGGACAGGGACGCGAACTCGTCCTTGAAGCCGCCGCTGGCATCGGTGCGGGCCAGGCCGCCGATCGTCACGACAGACCCGGTACCGGACGCCGCGGGCACCGCCCGCACGAACATCCGCCGCCGCCGCACAAGGAACGAGAGCAGCAGGCCGCCGAGCGCCAGGATCCCGCAGACCAGAGCGGGCACCTGGCCCGGGTCGTAGGTGATCGCGAGGCTCACCCACTGCTTGTAGCCGACGAAGGTGAGCGTCCCCTCGCCGCCGGGAAGGGTCCACGTCTGGCCCGGGAACAGCAGGTGCGGTGCGGCCGTCACCTGCCGCATGCCGGTCGTGTCCAGCTGGTAGACCGACTGCGAGACGCTGGAGTTCATGCAGAGGTCGCACGAGTAGCCGATCAGCGACACGGCCGGATTGTCGGCCGCCGGGAACGCCGACTCCAGCGTGCCGCCGACGGACACCGCGGTCGGCACGAACACGCCCTCGAAGCCAAGCTGCGACGGCGTGGCGCTCGACACCTTGACCACCCCGTCGGACAGCAGCGTGCCGGTGTTCGCGGGGATGAAGGGCGTGGCCTCGTCGTATACCACCTGCCCCTGCGCGGTCGTCACGCGGAACACCGGGGCGTACCCGTGCCCGATCAGGTACACCTTGGCCGAGTCGACGGAGAGCGGGTGGTTCACCTGCAGGTCATACGAGTGCGCTGACGCGCCCGGCGACGCGGTGTACGTGATGTAGGCGTGGAACGCCGCCGGCTCGCCGGACGTCTGGTAGCTCGCCGAGAACGAGTTCAGCGTGATGCTGAACGGCGCGAGGTCGGACCCGGAGACCAGCCGGCCCGGATGGAACTCGTCCAGGGCGGCCGTCGTGTCGGCGAACCCCTGTCCCTCGACAAGCAGCTTGTCCGCCTTGTAGCCGAACAGCCCGCCAAGCGCGATCGACACGAGCACCCCGAGCAGCGCCAGGTGGAACAGCAGGTTGCCCGCCTCGCGCAGGTAGCCCTTCTCCGCGGACACCCAGGAGCCAGGGTCCGCGGCATCCGGCCGCCGCAGCCGGAACCTGTGCCCGCTGAGCACCGCCGCGGCCGCGCCGGCCGCCGCGTCCGGCGGCAGGGCGGACGGATACGACGCCGAGTGCGGCAGCCGCTGCAGGTACCGGGGCGCCCGTGGCGGCGGCGTCCGTGCCGACCCGGCGAGCCGGAACGTGCGCGGCACCACGCACCCGACGAGGGACGTGAAAAGCAGCAGGTAGACGGCCGCGAACCAGGGTGCGGCGAACACGTTGAACAGGCCGAGGTGGTTCAGCCACGGGGCCAGCGCCGGGTGCGCGGCGAAGTACTGCTGCACCCCGCCCGGGTCCGCCCCTTCCTGCGGCAGGATCGATCCGGGCACCGAGCCGAGTGCGAGCAGGAAGAGCAGGATCAGCGCGGTGCGCATGGAGGTGAGCTGCCGCCAGCCCCAGCGCAGCCAGCCGCCCCCCGCCGCGCCAGCGCCCGCCGCCGGCGGTCCGGCCGTAGCGCCGGCGGCGGTTCCGTCCGGCCCTGTCTCGCTTATCCCGAACGGAGCCGCGGCATCTGTTTCCGTCGACGCTGACTGCGATGCCCGGACGTCGGTCATCGGGTCACCGTCGCGTCGCTGATCAGCGTGCTCAGCGCCGAGTAGGTCACCCCGCCGTAGATGTATCCCACGACATGCCCCGAGGGGCCGACAACCAGGGTGGTGGGAGTGCTAGTGATCGGCACCGCCTGGCTGAATGCCTGCGTGACGACATACGCGGGGTCGTTCACGCTCGGATAGGTGATGCCGACGCTGCGAGTGAAGGCGAGGGCGTTTGCCGGGGTGTCGCCAACGTCCACGCCGAGGAACGCGACGCCGTGCGACCGGTACTGCTCGGAGAGCACCGCGAGCGTGGGAGCCTCACTGCGGCACGGATTGCACCATGAGCCCCAGAAGTTGACTACTACAACCCTGCCGCGGTAGCTGGCGAACTTGATGGGCGACCCGGTCAGGGAGGTCGCGGTGAAGTCCGGCGCGGATGGCTGCTGGCCCGCCGGGAACAGGATGTAACCGGGGTCGGTCGCCTTGCTGCTCCCTTGCGTCAGGGACACCGCCAGGGCTGCTGCCAGCAGCACGGCAGCAACGGCCGCCACGCTGACGACAGTCCGGCGCTTGGCTCTGAACACCGGCGGTTCCTTACGGTCTCCTACAGGGGGTAGTACGCCGACTATTGTGCCGCATCCGGGTCGCGGACCTGTCGCCGGGGCGGCACCGCGTAGGAAACACCGCTCAGCTCGTCCCCGGAGAAGGTCAGGCTGGTCACGCTCCCGAGCGCGCACTGGCGGCTGTTCGGGTTGTGCCACAGCCGCTTGTGCTCCGCCGCGAGCCGGCTCACCCAGATCGGCAGCTGGTGGCTGACGCACACCGCCTCGCGGCCCCGCCCCGCCTCCCGCGCCCGGTCGATGACCGCGTCCATCCGGGCCGCGACCTCGTGGTACGGCTCGCCCCACGACGGCAGGAACGGGTTCCACAGGTACCGCCAGTGCAGCGGGTTGAGCGCCAGGCCGGCCAGGCTGACGGTCTTGCCCTCGAGCACGTTGCCCGACTCGATCAGCCGCTCGTCGGTGACGACCTCCAGGCCCAGGCGCTCGGCCACCGGCCGCGCGGTCTCCTGGGCGCGATCGAGCGGTGAGGCGAAAAGAGCCGCCACGGGCCGTTCGGCGAAAAAGTCGGCAGCGGCCGCGGCCATCAGCCGGCCGTTAGCGGACAGGTGATAGCCGGGCAGGCGGCCGTACAGGACGCCGTTCGGGTTGTGTACTTCACCGTGCCTGAGCAGGTGAACGACGGTTGTCTGGGCCATGGCGCCGCCAGCTTACCGGCTCAGGCGATGACCTCGGCGTAGTGGCGGCGGTCGGCGATCACGTCCTTGAGCCGCCGCAGCCGCTGCTGG
>JASHXJ010000365.1 GCA_030043595.1 Trebonia sp. | reverse complement strand
GGCGGCCAGCCGGGGCGCGGCGGCGAACCGGGGCTGCGGCACGCTCTCGGGCGCCGGGGCGCGGACCGCCGCCGACACGACCCAGAGCACGAACGGGCAGAGCAGCAGGTCGTAGACGATCGCGGCGGGCAGCACGTGCCTGACGGCGGGCACGGTCACGTTGGGGTCGCTGAGCATCATGCCGAGCCCCGCCTTGCCCGCCTCGCCCGCTGCCACGCCTAACGCCATCACGGCCAGCGAGCCGACGGCGGAGCGCTGCGCCGACGAGCCCTGCGCAATGTCGCGGATCCGGCCGCAGGCGTACCCGGCCAGGCAGTAGACCAGCGCGTACTCCCCCGCCAGGTGGCCGCCGGGCGGCGCGACGTCGATCGCCAGGCCGCCCGCGAACCCGGCCAGCATGCCGGTCACCGGCCCGGCGGTCACGCCGAGCGCGGTCACCACGAGCAGCACGAGGTCGGGCGTGCCGCCGCCGCCGGGCCATGGCGCGCGGTTGATCACGGCGAGCTGGCCGATCACCGCCGCGAAGACGATGATCGGGCTGAGGAGCGCGCGGCGGACGGTCATGTGCCTGCCTTGCCGGCCTTGCCGGCCTTCGCGGCCTTCGCGGGCGGCTGCGGGACCACCACGCCGACGACGCCAAGCCCGGTAAAGTCGGCGAACGGGCGCACCAGCGCGGTCTGCGTCAGCGACCCGGGCTGGCTGGTCACGGTGATCACCTCGCCGACCGGGACGCCGGGCACGTACGGGCTGCCGTCCACCGAGCCGAACGTGACCAGCGTCTCCCCCTGGCGCAGCACCGCGGTCGCGCTGAACAGCGTCAGCCGCAGGTCATCCTGGCTTGTCATCGTCTGGCCGGTGCCGGAGACCGCGCCTATCTGGCCGGTGTCGGCCGTGCGCACGCCCACCGTCGACGCGGCGTCGGTGGCCAGCTGCACGGTCGCCGAGGCTGACGTCACCGCGGTGACCGTGCCGACCAGCCCGTCGCCGTTGAGCACGGTCTCGTTCGGCGCTATGCCGTCGCGGCTGCCCGCGTTGATCGTCACCGTGTCGGAGTACTCGCCGCCCGCCGCGATGACGGTCGCGGCCACGATCCGGTATCCGTGCGCGGCGCCGAGCCGGAGCAGCCTGCTGAGCTGCGCCTGGTCGGCGGCGCTGACCTGGTTGTGCGCTAGCTCGGCCCGGAGCTGGTCGTTCTGCTGCTGCAGGGCGCTTATCTCGGTGCCCTCGTTGCTGTCCGCGGCGCGGAAGAAGCCGGCGACGGGATTGACCACGTCGCCGGCGACGCGTTCCACGGGCGCGAAGACGTCCGCGCCGATCGTGTGCGCGGGCGAGGCGCCGCCGTCGCGGAAGTCGAGGGTGATCAGCGCGATCGCCGCGATGAGCAGCACGATCAGAACCGGGCGTGTCCATCTCGCTTCGTGCACGGCGCTGCTCCGTCCTGCTAGCGGCCCGGCATGACACCGGCTGCGCGGAATCGCCTAGCGTCTGTGGTCAGGAACCAGAACCTGGCGCAGCGTGTCGAAATCCTCCACGCACTTGCCGGTGCCGAGTACGACCGACTCTAGCGGGCTATCGGCGATATGCACCGGCATGCCGGTCTCCTCCCGGATCCGCTGGTCCAGGCCCCGCAGCAGGGCGCCGCCGCCGGTGAGCGCGATGCCGCGGTCCATCACGTCCCCGGCGAGCTCGGGCGGGCACTTGTCCAGCGTCGTCTTCACCGCGTCGATGATCAGGTTCAGCGGCTCCTCGATCGCCCTGCGCACTTCCGCCGCGGAGATGACCACGGTCTTCGGCAGGCCGCTGACCAGGTCGCGTCCCCTGATCTCCGCGTGCGGCTCGTCGGCCGCCGGGAACGCGGAGCCGAGCGCCACCTTGATCTCCTCGGCGGTGCGCTCGCCGAGCATGAGCGAGTACTCCTTCTTGCCGAAGGTGATGATCGCCTGGTCGAGCTCGTCGCCGCCGACGCGGATGGACTGGCTCGTGACGATGCCGCCCAGCGAGATCACTGCCACCTCGGTGGTGCCGCCGCCGATGTCCACGACCATGTTCCCTGTCGGCTCGTTGACCGGCAGGCCGGCGCCGATCGCCGCGGCCATCGGCTCCTCGATGATGTAGACCTTGCGTGCCCCGGCCTGATGGCCTGCTTCCTTCACGGCGCTCTGCTCGACGCCGGTGATGCCGCTCGGCACGGCGACGACGATCCGCGGCTTGGCCATCCGCGAGCGGCGGTGCACCTTCTGGATGAAGTACCGCAGCATCCGCTCGGTGACGTCGAAGTCGGCGATGACGCCGTCCTTGAGCGGGCGCACCGCCACGATGTTGCCGGGGGTGCGGCCGATCATCCGTTTAGCCTCGACGCCGACGGCCACGATCGCCCCGTTGTTGGTGTTCAGCGCCACGACGGACGGTTCGTTGAGCACGATCCCGCGTCCGCGGACGTACACCAGAGTGTTGGCGGTGCCGAGGTCCACTGCCATGTCCCGGCCGAGGAACGTCAGCGCACTGCTCATCGGGAACCGGCCACCCTTCCGATCCGAGCTGATCCGGGCGCCCCGAGCGCGGGAAACGCCAAGACAATTCTTCGTGAATTCTTAAACCCAGACCGGCTCGCGTTCCTGGCTACACTTCGCACGAGAACATGCTATTTCGCATCGCTGCGCATAGCATCTCCTCGCGCTAGGCGTACGTGGCTTCTGCCCCGATTTCGCCCGTCCCGCGCCGCGGCCTACCCTACTTACTTGGCTGACGAGCGAGCGGCTAAACGAGTTCCGGGAAGAAGATCTTTATTTCCCGTTCCGCCGCCTCTGCGGAGTCGGAGCCGTGCACCATGTTCTCCGCGACCTTCAGCGCGTAGTCACCGCGGATCGTCCCTGGCAGCGCCTTCACCGGATCGGTCGCGCCGGCCAGTGCGCGGAACGCCTCGATGGCCCGCTCTCCCTCGGCTACGAGCGCCACGGCCGGGCCGGAGGTGATGAACTCGACGACCGGGCCGAAGAAGGGCTTCCCGGCGTGCTCGGCGTAGTGCGCCTCTGCGGTCTCGCGGTCGATTGTGCGCAGGTCCATCGCAATCACGCGGAGCCCCTTGCGCTCAATTCGGGATATAACGTCACCAATCAGGTTACGCCGAACCGCGTCGGGTTTGACCAAGATTAGGGTGCGCTCAGGCACTACTGCTCCTCGCATTATTTTGCGCAGACGCGTATATGGCGGCACGCCGCCTCATCCGCCTCGTGCGCCGGCCGCCGCTCCGGGGAACTAGCTATCGCGCAAAAGCTTACCCATGCACGGGACGGACGCGGGCGCCTGGCCGCTTCCCCGGTTTCCCCGGTGCGCGGCGGGAGTGCCGTCTTGTCTCGGTTACCCGGCCGCCGCGGCGGCCTGTCGCTGGGGTCCGGCGAGCGTACCTGATGATCACCATGGTGACAGCCACGGCCGCGGCCGCGAGCTCCCACCAGCCGACCGCGGCTGTCCCCGCGAGCCGTACCCGGATCGCGCCGGCCGCCAGGTAGCCGACGAGCACGGCGGCGGCCAGGATGACGGCACCCGCGAACGCGCCCGCGGTCG
>JASHXJ010000364.1 GCA_030043595.1 Trebonia sp. | reverse complement strand
CCGCCTCGTACACGGCGACGATCAACACCAACCTCGGGAAAATCGGCATCGACCTGCTGAACTCGAAGGCGACATGCACGGTCAACTCGTTCATCCACCTGGCGTCGGCCGACTTCTGGAATGACAGCCAGTGCCACCGCGTGAGCGACAGTGACGGGCTTTACATGCTGCAGTGCGGGGACCCGCTGGCGAAGGCGAGCACGAAGCTGACCTGCTCGGAGGCGGCCAACGCGCCTGGAAGCGGAGGCCCTGGATACGAATTCGGCAACGAGAACCTGACTGGGGCGACGTACGAGGCCGGGACGGTCGCGATGGCCAACACGGGTGAGCCGGACTCCAATGGAAGCCAGTTCTTCCTTGTGTTCAAGGACACCGAACTGGGACCCGATTACACCCCGTTCGGGACAATTACCTCAGGCCTAGATATCCTGCAGAAAGTGGCGGCAGCTGGCACTTCGTGTACCTATGCCGACGAGGGCGGCGGTGTGCCTAAGGAGAAGGTCATCATCGACAGCGTGACGATCAAGAAGAGCTGAGCAACACGAATCGCCCCGATACTGGGGTGACAGAGAACCAGGAGGTTCGCCCGTGACCACCGCCAACGATCCCTGGGGTCGGGTAGACGCCGACGGGACGGTCTACGTGCGTACCGCCGATGGCGAGCGGGTGATCGGCTCGTGGGCGGCGGGGAGCCCAGAAGAGGCCCTCGCGTTCTTCCAGCGCAAGTTCCAGTCGCTGGAGACCGAGGTGGCCCTGATCGAGCAGCGCATGGCCGCCACCGAGATCGCCCCTGCCCAGGCGCAGGCGACCGTGCAGCGCCTGCTGCGCAGCGTCGCGGAGGCCAACGCGCTCGGCGACCTGGACGGCCTGCGGACCCGCCTGGAGGCACTGACGACCGCGGTCGACCACCGCCGCGAGGAAGTCAAGGCGGCCCGCGAGCACGCACGCAGCGAGGCCCGCGAGATCAAGGAGCGGATCGTCGAGGAGGCCGAGCGCATCGCGGCCGAGGCCACGCACTGGAAGGCCAGCGGGGAGCGGATGGCCGAGCTCCTGGAGGAATGGAAGGCCGCGCCGCACGCCGACCGCGCGGTCGAGGCGGTGCTGTGGAAGCGGCTGTCGGCGGCGCGCAACTCCTTCACCAAGCGGCGCAAGTCGTACTTCGCCTCGCTCGAGGCCGAGCGGGACACGGTGCGGGCCCGCAAGGAGAAGCTGGTGGAAGAGGCGGAAGCGCTGTCGTCCTCGACCGAGTGGGGCACCACCACCAGCGCCTACCGCGACCTGATGCGCCAGTGGAAGGAGGCGGGCCGCGCCGGGCGCGAGTCCGAGGCCGAGCTGTGGAAGCGGTTCCGCGACGCCCAGGACAAGTTCTTCGCCGCCCGGACCGAGGTGTTCGCCGCCAAGGAGACCGAACTGCGCTCGCACGCCGGCGTGAAGGAGCAGCTGCTCGCCGAGGCGCAGGCGCTGCTCCCCGTCACCGACCTGCGGGCCGCCCGGGCGGCGCTGCGCTCGGTCCAGGAGCGCTGGGAGCAGGCCGGCCCGGTGCCGCGTGAGTCGCGGGAGCAGCTCGAGTCCGGGCTGCGCCGTGTGGAGGAAGCGATCCGGCGGGCCGAGGAGACCCAGTGGCGGCGCTCCAACCCCGAGGCGCTGGCGCGTGCCGAGGGGACCGTGGCGCAGCTGCGCTCGGCGATCTCGTCACTGGAAGCGCAGCTATCCCGGGCGCGCGAGCGGGGGGACGCGGCGGGGGTCAGGAAGGCCTCAGAGGCCCTGGCGGCGCGCCGGTCCTGGCTGGAAGAAGCCGAGCGCACGCTGGAGGAGTTCTCCAACTGAGCGTGGTTCAGCTGTTCACGCGGTAGGCGTCGTAGACGCCGTCCACGCCGCGGACCGCGCGCAGTACGTCGCCCAGGTGCTTGGGGTCGCCCATCTCGAAGCTGAACCGGCTGATCGCGACCCGGTCCCTGCTGGTCGTCACCGACGCGGACAGGATGTTGACGTGATGGTCGGACAGCACCCGGGTCACGTCGGATAGCAGCCTCGTCCGGTCCAGGGCCTCAACCTGGA
The DNA here is from genome assembly GCA_030043595.1 of Trebonia sp. Classification (GTDB taxonomy): domain Bacteria; phylum Actinomycetota; class Actinomycetes; order Streptosporangiales; family Streptosporangiaceae; genus Trebonia. The sequence continues at coordinate 1,597 of JASHXJ010000364.1, read as the reverse complement.
TGGAGACGAGGAAAATCGAGGCGTCCGACGGCGCCCAGCGCACCTGGACCATCCGCTCCCGCTGGGTGTCGGTCAGGTGCGCCAGGTTCAGGCACCCCACGCGGTGCACGGAGACCCCGTGGCCGTGCGTGACGAACCCCTGGATCTGGTCACCCGGCACCGGCGTGCAGCACTTGGACAGCCGCACCCAGACGTCCGCCGCGCCCTCCACCTCCACGCCGGAGTCACCGGCCGTCTGCGGGCGCGGCGGCCGCGCCACCCGCGCCGGGGTGGTGGCCTCCGCGAGGTCCTCCTGCGCTCCGGCCAGCCCGCCGAGCAGGTTCACGAGCCTGCTGACCACGGACTGGGCACTGACCCGGCCCTCGCCGACCGCCGCGTACAGCCCGGACAGGTCCGGGTAGCGCAGCTCCCTGGCGAGCGTCAGCAGCGTGTCCGCGCTCATCAGCCGCTGCAACGGCAGGTCCTGCTTGCGCATCACCTTGGCGATCTGGTCCTTGCCGGAATCGACGGCCGCCTCGCGGCGCTCCTTGGAGAACCACTGCCGGATCTTGTTGCGGGCGCGGGCGCTCTTGACGAAGTTGAGCCAGTCCCTGTTCGGCCCGGCCTCCTGCGCCTTGGACGTGAAGATCTCCACGGTGTCGCCGTTGTCCAGGCTGGACTCCAGCGCCACCAGGCGGCCGTTGACCCGGGCGCCGATGGTGCGGTGCCCGACCTCGGTGTGGATCGCGTACGCGAAGTCGACCGGGGTGGCGTCCTGCGGGAGCGCGATCACCTCGCCGCGCGGGGTGAACACGTAGACCTCGTTGCCTGCCAGGTCGAACCGGAGCGAGTCGAGGAACTCTTCCGGGTCCTCGGTCTCGCGCTGCCAGTCGACAAGCTGGCGCAGCCAGGCCATCTCCGTCTCGTCCTTGGCCTTCCTGGCCCCGTCCCTGCTCTCCCGCAGGCCGCGGCCCGCGCCCGAGAACATGTCCTCCTTGTACTTCCAGTGCGCCGCGACCCCGTACTCGGCCCGCTTGTGCATGTCCCAGGTGCGTATCTGCAGCTCAACCGGCTTGCCGCCCGGGCCGATGACCGTCGTGTGCAGCGACTGGTACATGTTGAACTTCGGCATCGCGATGTAGTCCTTGAACCGGCCGGGGACCGGGTTCCAGCGCGCGTGGATCGTGCCGAGCGTCGCGTAGCAGTCCCGCACCGAGTCGACGAGGACCCGGATGCCCACGAGGTCGTAGATCTCGTCGAAGCCCACGCCGTGGGCGATCATCTTCTGGTAGATCGAGTAGTAGTGCTTCGGGCGGCCGGTCACGGTGCCCTTGATCTTGGCGTCGCGCAGGTCCTCGTACAGGTCCGCGATGACTTCCTGCAGGAACACGTCCCGCCGCGGCGCCCGCTGCGCGACGAGCCTGGCGATCTCGTCGTACCGCTTGGGGTACATCGTGGCGAACGAGAGGTCCTCCAGCTCCCACTTGATGGTGTTCATGCCCAGCCGGTGCGCGAGCGGCGCGTAGATCTCCAGGGTCTCCCGGGACTTGCGCTCCTGCTTGTCCCTGGGCATGTAGCGCAGCGTGCGCATGTTGTGCAGCCGGTCGGCGAGCTTGAT
>JASHXJ010000363.1 GCA_030043595.1 Trebonia sp. | reverse complement strand
GCGCGCCGGGGGAGCGGCCGCAGCCGGACGGGACGCAAGTTCCCGCGCCGCCTCCTGACGCCGCTGGCCGGACCGGCCGAGGCCCAGGTCGATCCGGCCCGGGTACAGCCCGCACAGCGTGCCGAACGCCTCCGCGACCGCGCTGGCGGTCTGGTGGCCGAGCTGCACCGCGCCGGAGCCGACCCGGATCCGGGACGTCACGGCCGCGATCGCTGCGATCAGCACGGCGGGCGAGGACGCCGCTACCCCGGCCGCGAAGTGGTGCTCCGCGACCCAGTACCGCAGGTAGCCGTATTCCTCGGCGCGCCGGGCCAGGTCCAGGGTGTTGCGCAGCGCCTCGGCCGGGGTCGACCCTTCGCTCACCGGGGACAGGTCGAGGATCGACAGCGGCACCTGCTCAGGCATCGACGGGTTCCCTCCGCGCCGCGGCCCAGGAGGCCGCGGGCCTGGCCGGCGGCAGGCCAAGCCGGTCCCGCAGCGTCGTCCCCTCCTCGTAGGACGAACGCAGCACGCCGCGTTCCTGCAGCAGCGGCACGACCTTGGCGGCGAACTCGTCGAGCCCGGCCGGGATCAGGTGCGGCACCAGGATGAACCCGTCGCAGGCGTCGTCCTGCACGCTGCGGTTGATCGCCTCCGCCACCGAGGCGGGCGTTCCCGTGAACGTCTGCCGCCCGGTCACCTCGATGATCAGGTCGCGGATCGACAGGTTCTTCTCCTCAGCGATCGCCCGCCACTTGCGGGCGACGGCCAGCGGGTCGTCGTGCATCCGGGCCCGCCCCTCGATGATCGACGCGGCCTCGGGGTCGGGGTCGAACGGCGGCAGCGGCCCGTCGGCGTCGAACGCGGACAGGTCGGTGTTCCACACCTGCTCGAGCAGCAGGATCGCGGTCTGCGGGCTGACCTGCTGGCGCCGGACGTACCTGGCGTGCTCCTCGGCCTCCGCCTGGGTGTCGCCGAGCACGAAGCTCGCGCCGGGCAGCACCTTCAGCTCGGCGGGCGCGCGCCCGTAGCGCGCCAGCCGCGACTTCACGTCGGCGTAGAACGCGCGCCCCGCGTCGTATGTGCTGTGCCTGGTGAAGATCGCGTCGGCGCTGTGCGCCGCGAACTCCCGCCCGCCGTCTGAGTCGCCTGCCTGCAAGATCACCGGGTGGACCTGCGGACTTCTCGGCGCTGTGAAGTGGCCCGAGATGCTGAAATTCAAGCCCGAGTATTCGAAACGAGCCGGGGCGCCTGTCAGGAACTCACCCTTCTCCCTGTCCGCGGCCACCGCGCCGGGCGGCCAGGACTCCCACAGCTCCCGCGCCGCCTGCACGAACTCGGCGGCGCGGACGTACCTGTCGCCGCGGTCCAGGTAGCCGCCGCGGCGGAAGTTCTCGCCGGTGAAGGCGTCCGGCGACGTCACCACGTTCCACGCGGCGCGGCCGCCGGACAGGTGGTCCAGCGTGGCGAACTGGCGGGCGATCTCGTACGGCTCGTTGTAGGTCGCCTGGATCGTCCCGGCCAGGCCCAGGTAGTCGGTGACGGCGGCGAGCGCGGCGAGCACGGTGATCGTGTTCGGCCGGCCGACCACGTCCAGGTCGTGGATCCGGCCGCGCTGCTCCCGCAGCCGCAGCCCCTCGGCGAGGAAGAAGAAGTCGAACTTGCCGGCCTCGGCGGTCCGCGCCAGGTGCGCGAACGAGCCGAACTGGATCTGGCTGCCCGCGGCCGGGTCGCTCCACACGGTGTGGTTGTTCACGCCAGGGAAGTGGGCGCCGAGGATCACCTGCTTGGTCATGCGGGGCTCCGTTCGTAGCGGCTGGCCGGACGCCGCAGGCCCAGTCGCGCGCGGAGCGTGCTCTCGGCGTAGCCGGCGCGGAACACGCCGCGGCGCCGCAGCCGGGGGACCAGGCCGCGGGTGATCTGCCGCAGATCGTGCGGCAGCACGCCCGGCCGGAGCCGGAAGCCGTCCAGGCCTGCCGCCTGCCGCCAGTCAGTGAGCAGCTCGGCGAGCTCGTCAGGGGTGCCGGCGAAGACCGCCGTGTCGGTGCTCAGCTCGGCGCCGTCCAGCTCGTCCAGGCGGCGCTTGCGTGCCGCCGCCTCCCCGGGCTTGTCGTCGATGAACACGGTCAGGTCGGCGTAGACCGCCAGCGGCGGCCCGGTTCGTTCGGTATCAATTTCCGCCTCCCGCACCTGTGCGACCGTCTCCCGTGCGTGCGGCGCGCTGCCTGGAGTGATGAACACGATGTCACTGGCGCGAGCGGCGAAGGCATACGGCACGGGGCCGTGGCCGAGCGAGGCGACGACCGGCTGGCCCTGCGGCGGGCGGGGCGTGATCGACGGGCCGCGGACGCTGAACCAGCGGCTCGCGAAGTCGATGTAGTGCAGCCTGTCGCGGTCGACGAAGCGGCCGGTCGGCACGTCGCGGATCACCGCGCCGTCCTCCCATGAGTCCCACAGCCGGCGCACCACCTCCACCGCGTCGGCGGCCTCGTCGAACAGGTCCGTCATGTGCCTGGCCGTCGCCGGGTCGGCGAGCAGCTGCGGGCTGAGCTCGGGGAACTCACGGCGGCCGAAGTGCCGCGCCTCCCGCGGCGACACCGAGACCCGCGGCCGCCAGCCGGCCCGGCCCTCGCTGATGTAGTCGAGCGTGGCGATCGACGTGGACAGGTGGAACGGCTCTGTGTGCGTGGTGATCGCGGTGGGGACCAGGCCGATGCGGCGGGTGAGCGGGGCGATCCGGGCGGCGATGAGCACCGCGTCCAGGCGCCCCCGCACCTGGTCGGTGCGGTCGTCAGGGGCTGCGCCGGGGGAACGGCCCGCGGACTGCAGGCCCAGGGAGTCCTCGATGGTGAGGAAGTCGAGTGTGCCGCCTTCGGCCTCGCGGGCCAGATCCGCCCAGTAGGCGGCGGTGAACAGCTCACCGGGCCGCGCGGCGGGCTCGCGCCACGCGGCGGGATGCCAGCCGGCTCCGTCCAGCGCCACCGCCAGGTGCAGTTCGCCCGTTCCCGGCATGCAACGGCTCCCCTCTCCTGCTGGTCGCGCCCCACACCGACGCTAACCCGGCCCCAACAAAGCCGTCAAACCCGGTAGACAATAGTGCGCGCGCCTGGACTGCCGTGGCGCGCCCTTCCGCCCGTTACCTCCGGTCATGCCCGCACCCCGCGGCCCGATGCGCCCCGCCCACTGTTGCCGGTTATTCTCCCAGCGTCAGCGTGACTGCCCGACGTAGCTGGCGAACGCGATTGTCCGGTCAAGGTAGTGGTGGGTCTGCGCGTCGAATTCGCCGCCGCAGGTGATCAGGCGCAGCGTGGGGTTGGGCGTGCGGCCGAACACCTGGACGGCGGGGAAATCCGTCTCCGCGTACATCGCGACCGATGTCACCTCGAAGACGACCGTGCGGTTGTCCTTCCTGGTCACGTAGACCAGATCCCCTGGCAGCAGCTCGCCGAGCCGGTAGAAGACGGCCGGGCCGCTCGCCGCGGAGTCCACGTGCCCGACGATGACCGCCGCCCCGGTCTGGCCGGGCGCCGCTCCCCGGTCGTACCAGCCGGCCAGCATGGGGGCAGACAGCGGTGGCGCCGCGACCGCGCCGTCCGCGTCGAGACCGACGGAAATGACATGGGCGGTGACGCCGATCGCCGGGATACGCACGGTCACTGGTACTGAGCTCGCCAGCCCAGGCGCGGCAGCAGAGGGCGCGCGCCGCCCCGTGCCCCCGTCCGCCGCCGTACGGGACAGGACGCCGGTGGCTTGCGTCGCATGCGACGCCGAAACCGGAGGCTGCGGCGGCGGGGCCCACCGGTGGATGCGCTGGCTCACGCCGATCGTCAGCAGCCCCGCCCCGAACACGCAGATGCCGAGATACGCCGCCCACAGGCGCACGGGCCTGCCGTGTCCGGCGGCTGACGGGACGCGCTCAGGGCGAGGCGGCAGGTGCCCGGCATCACCGGCCATGACGGCGTCAGGCGCCGGATCCGGTGCGCGCATGGCGCCGCCAGGCCCAGATCGCCAGCAGCAGGCCGCCCAGGCCGGCCAGGCCGGCCCCGACAGCGGTCAGCGGCCCGCCGGTAGCGGTCGACGTCGTCCCGTCCCCGGTCACCGGTGCCCCGGACGGCGTGACGACAAGGGTCACGGTGCCGGAGACGCCGTTGTCGCAGTCCATCGACGGCATGTAGGTGGCTGGCTGGATGGTGGACGGCAGGGTAACGGTGCTCGCCCAGTACCCGGTTTGCCCCTGACTGCTCATCGGGATCTGCTCCGGCAGCCCCAGGATCGTGCCGGAGAGGGTCGCGGAGTGAGCCGATGTCCCGCACAGGATGTTGAACGTTACCGAACTGCCGGCTGTCGCCGTCGAGGGCGTTACGTTCGCGACCGCGCCCGCGAACGCCGTCGCCACTGCTGTGGCGGTAGCCAGCCCGGCAAGCGCGATCACTACGCAGGCCGAACGGATAAGAGATATGTGCCGCCCCCGTAGGTGCACCAATTCCCACCTAATGCAGTAGCTTCCCGGCGCCCCCGCGCCGGGATTTCGTGCAGCCCGTCCCGTTACTGGTGATACCCGTGCGCCGTCTGTAAAAAACGGTTAGTGAAACCGGCCCGTCGGCTAGCTCGCTTAGTTCGCGGGGAACGCGGCGGCCAGGGCATCGGCGATCAGCCGTGCCCGCTGCTCGTACCCGTATGAGGTGTAGTGAATGCCGTCGTCGATGAACCAGCTGTTCTGCACGACCGCCGGCCAGTCGTAAATGCGCATGTTCGGGTAGTGCGGCAGCTCTTCTTGCAGGGCCTCGTTCCACAGCATCATGTTCTGCTCGGAGTACGGGCCGCTGGACAGCAGGGACTTGACCTCGATCCACAGCACCGGCATGTTCCCGATGACCGACATCATCTCCTTGATCCGCTGGATGCGGCCGACGTTCGAGCCCACGGCCACGTCGGCCGTGTCGTTGGTGCCCAGCGCCAGCACCCAGCAGCCGTGGTAGCCCCCGGCCACGAGCTGTTTCGCTATCTGGTATTCGTTCTGCTCGCCGTCGATCGTCTCGACGATCGACGTGCCGCCGTAGATCTCCGTGATCGTGCGGGTGACGCCCACGTCCGCGTAGCGCGCGGTGATCCGGTCTGCCGGGTCGGGCAGGTAATCGGGCGAGATCAGGCCCTCCGACGTGGAGTCCCCCATGTGCACAACGGAACGGCACGAGGTGCGCGCGGTGGGCGTCGGCAGTCCCGGCACGGTCCCCGAGCTGCTGGCCGACGTCGCCGGATGCGGAGACGGCCGGGTCCCGGCGCCCGCGCCGTTCTTCGTGCTTCCCGTCTTGCCCGTCTCCCCTGTCGTGCCGTGCGCGGCCGGCGATGTCTGGCCGGAATGCGCCGCGGTCGGCGATTTCACTGTTCCCGCCGGGCTCGCCGTCGCGGTGGAGTTCAGCGAGGTGGCCGCGGTTGTCCGCGCCTGGTGCTGGGTCACGGCGGTCACGCTGGCGGCGATGCCCGCCAGCGCGAGGACGCACAGCCCCCCGACGGCTAGCGGCGTGACCAGGCTGCGGGCGCTGGTAACGCGCGGAAGCTTCGGGCGGCTGAACACGCGGGCGGATCCGCGAGCCGATTTGCGGCTGAATCCACGGCGCACTGGTTCCTCCACGTACTTCCAGGAAAGCGCGGCGACGACGACGCTGGCGGCGGCCGCGGCCACCGCGCGCGGTGTGCTGAAGCCCCCGGCGACGAGCGCCGGCGTGGTCAGCACGATAAGCGGATAATGCCACAGGTAGATGCCGTAGGACCGGACTCCGGTCCAGCGTAGCGGCCCCACGCCCAGGACCCGGCCGAGTACGCTCCCCGGGGCCGCGACCGCGGCCACGACCAGCAGCGTGCCCACCGACAGCAGCACGAGGCCGCCGCGGAACATGAACGGGGAGTACTCGTTCGTCTTCCAGATGAGGATGCCGATCATCGCGAGGCCCGCTACCCCGCCCACGTCGAGCAGCGCGGTAGCGGCCCAGTGCGGCCGGGCCCGGCGGGTAGGCCAGACCATGGCGAGCGCCGCGCCGAGCAGCAACCCGAACGCGCGGGTGTCGGTTCCCTCATACACCCGCGTCGGGTCCGTGCCCGGGTGGTAGAGCAGCGCCATCTCCAGGGCGGACAGGGCGGCGAGAGCAACCGTCACGGCCGCCATCCGGTACCGCGTCCCGTTGCTCAGATAGCCGCCGCCGCCACCCGGACCGCCACCGCCAGCGACAGGGCTGCCGGGGCCGCCGCCAGCGGCAGGGCTGCCGGCGTCCCCAGCCGGCCCGCGCCGTCCGCCGAGCAAGCGGGGCCCGAACAGCCACACACCCAGCAGCACGAGCCACGGCCACAGCAGGTAGAACTGCTCCTCGACGGCGAGCGACCACAGGTGGTCCAGCGGCGCCGGCGGGGCGAACTGCGCGTAGTAGGACGCGTGCTGCCCGATGTACCACCAGTTGTTCACGTACAGCGCGGACGCGATGACGTCGCCGCGGAATCCGGGCAGCTGCGACCGGTCCAGGGTGTTCACCCAGACCGCCACCACGATCAGCATCACGAACAGCGCGGGCAGCAGCCGCCGCGCCCGGCGGAGCCAGAA
>JASHXJ010000362.1 GCA_030043595.1 Trebonia sp. | reverse complement strand
CGTCACGTACGACATCGGCGAGACCCGCGAGTGCTTCGACCGGGGTGGGCGCGAGCCAGGACAGCGACGGGAACTCCGCGACGGTGGCGACATGTTCGCCGTCCTCAACAGACCATGCGACTCGGTAGGTGTAGTGGGCTGCGTCAGGCATCGTCGTCATCCTCCTCCTCCTTCTTCTCCCTCCTTCTTCAGCCCGGCAGGTACACCTTGGGGGCACGCGAACGGCCTCGAGCAGGCAGCCACGGCGACCAAGACCCCCGAGGGCTCCGCCCAGGCAGCGGGCGCCCGTGCCCGCGGTGCCGCCACGGCCTGCCCTCGAGGGACCGAGTGCGCGCGTCGATCGCCTCATTGCGTGCAACTTCGGTGACCAGGACCCTTGCACCGCCATGCCAGGCGCTCGATGGCCCGCGCACGCACCGTGACGACGGCCGCCTATTCCGCTACGTTACATGGCTTGTACCGTGACTGGTCTCAGTTCTGTCTCTTATTGTTCCGTTGCGTCTGTTGACCAGCGGATGATACGAACGGGTGTTGTCTGGGCTTGTCGATCGCCTGTTCCAGTTCCTTAAGCAGATCTGGCGCCGCCTGGACCGCAGGGGCAAAACCTGAATCGATCGCATGCTGATAGGCGGCCCGCGCGCCTTCGACGTCCCCTTGACTTCCGAGCAGATACCCAAGGCCGAGTGCCGCAATCGGCGCCGCCTCAATATGCTCGGAGTCGACAGTTTGCTGGCAGGCCGCCTTCATCCCATCAACATCTCCCTGCTTAGCGAGCAGGATAGACAGGTGCGCTTCGTGACCGAAGTCATCCTGGACCGCGACCGCGGACCATCCCATCCTGCTGTTCCGGACCCCGCGCGACCGCATCACGCCCGGGACGAGGTCTATGAGAAAGGCGAGCGCGAGAACCGTTCCCGTGCCGAGGGCGACGCCGCCCACCGTGTCGGTGAAGTAGTGCCAGCGCAGGCCGATGACTCCAACGGCCACAAGGGCCGTGACCGCGCAGGCGACGACCACCAGCACTGCGCGAGCCACGCGGACAGCGGTCCGCCGCGCCGGGTCATGGAGCAGGACGCCGGCGACCGTGGCCAGGGTCATGGCAGACGCGGTGTGCCCGCTGGGGAAGGACAGCTGACCCAGATGCGTCCGGCCGACCAGGTGCTTGAGCACCCGGTCGTCCAAAAACGCGGTCACGGGGACGGCGGTCACCGCGAGGACCACGCCATTCGGCCGCCCCGCGATCAGGCAACCGACGGCTATGGCGATGCTGGCCGCGATGAGCGGGATGGCCGAGCCAGGCAGCGCGAGCCAGAGCAGCACGCCGTGGTGACCGCGGAATGACGCGACCATCGCAGTGTCCACGACGGAATCGAGCCTGTCCGGCTGCACCTGCTCCCTGAGCAGGAGCCCGAGCGTGGCGATGACGATCACACACGTGCCCAGCACCGGCCAGGCCCGGGTTCGCCGGGCGTCCCTCAGCAATGGCCTCGCCCGGTGCGTCATCGCCGCCTCCCTCACCCGGGCATCAGGATGCCACAATCCCGACGACGACGTGCCGAACCGGACCCGCCTACTGCGCGGAGGCCGGGCAATGACGGCCACCCCGCTGCCCGACGCGGCCGCCGCGACCGGCGGCCGTTACCCCCCGACTGGGTCCACGCCGGCAGTCTGCCAGTCGCTGACCGTGATCGGGACGCTGACCGACCGAGTTCCCTATCGCTTAATACACGGGTGATCCGTGTCGCTCCCGTGTTCTTTTGCCACACGCTGGGATGGTGCTGAAATGAGCGCTTTCCCGTGTCTTGTGCGTTTCGTTTCGGGGTCTGGCCAGGTCCGTTACCGGCTGGGCGAGCCGCTGGTGGACCGGTATCTGGAGTTCGTGGCGGGCCGGTGCCGGCCGAATACCCTGCGGGCGGTTGCTTTCGACCTGAAGACGTTCTTCACGGTGATAGGAAAAGGTCCGCTGGAAGTCGCCGCGGCGGATGTGTTCGACTTCCTGGCCGACCAGCGCGGGGACCGGACGGTGGTGCGGCTGTCGGACCGTGAGTCGGGACTGTCGGCACGGACGATCGCCCGCCGCCTGTCGTCGGTGTCGGGCCTGTATGCGTACCTGGTTGCCCGCGGTGACACGCCGGTGCAGGCCAACCCAGTGCCGCGCGGCCTGCTGACCCGGCGGCAGGGCGGGTCGCGCCGGTCCCGGACCGCGCCGCTGGTGCGGGTGCCGCGGACGCTCCCCAGGATCTTGCCGCCGCAGGAGGCCGACCGGCTGGTCGCCGCGCTGCGGACACACCGGGACCAGGCGATGGTGCTGGCGATGCTGCTGGCCGGGCTGCGCCGGTGTGAGGTGCTGGGGCTGCGGTTCGCCGACATCCAGGTCGCTGACCGGCGGCTAGTCGTGGTGGAGGGCAAGGGCGGTCATCACCGGGTGGTCCCGGCGGCGAACCGGTTCTTCGATGCGCTGGGCGCGTACCTGCATGCCGAGCGGCCCGAGACGGCGCGCACGGACCGGGTGTTCGTGGTGCTGAAGGGGCCGCGGCGCGGCCTGCCGCTGTCGGCGGAGGGGCTGGATGAGATCCTGGCCGGCGCCCGCCGCCGGGCCGGGCTGGACCACGCCACCTGCCATGAGCTGCGGCACACGTGCCTTACCCGGCTGCGGGAGGCAGGCATGGCGCTGGAGGCGGTGCAGGCCCAGGCCGGGCACCTGAGCATCGAGTCCACCCGGGTTTACCTGCACCTGACCAACGACTGGCTGGCCGGGGAGTACCGGCGCGCGGCCGCGCTGATCGATGCCGATGCCGCCGCGGTCGCCGAGATGCTGGCCGTGCAAGAGGCGGCTGCCCGGTGAGTGCCGTCCCTTCCCCGGAGCGGCGGCCGGCCGGCTGGCAGGCCGGCGGCGAATGGGCCCAGATCCAGGCTGCCGCACCGCGGGTCGCTGCCGTGATGCTCCGCTACCTACGGCAGCTGGGCACGTTCCTGGCGCCCAGGAGCGTGGAGGCGGCCGACTGCGCGCTGCGCCAGTTCGCCCGCTGGATGCTCACCGGCCCCGGCATCACCGCGGTCGGCGACATCCGACGTGACGACATCGAGGACTACAAGGTGTGGCTGGCCTCCCAGCCCGGCATCCACGGCCGGGTATCAGCCGAAACTCACCGGCAGCGGATGCGCACCGTGCGCCAGTTCTTTGAGCGGATCATCGAGTGGGACTGGCCCGACGCGCCGCCCCGCAACCCGGTCATCGCCGGGGACATCCCGAAAAAGCCCGAGCCGCTGCCCA
>JASHXJ010000046.1 GCA_030043595.1 Trebonia sp. | reverse complement strand
GCGTCCGCCGGGTTGCCTGTCAGCCGCAGCGCGAGCGCGTGGAGCTGCCGCGCGTACGGCAGCACCTGTTCGGCGAAACTGTCCGCTGGTCCGGCGGGCATGTCCACGTCTACCTCCCGGGGTAACGGGTCATCCACTACCCGCGTACCGGACCGGAAACGTCGGCGTTTCCCTCCGTCCGCTCGCAGCGGTGGTCGCCGTTAACGCCTGGCTCGCCAGCACGCGTCGATAATGGTCGGGCGCATGCAAAGGCAACTGAAGTGATCTCTGTGACGCGGTCAGGGCCCGCGCGGTCGGACTCGCGGTCAGCGCAGCCGGCGGCGGGAGCGGGCGGACACCGAGCGCCGCGAGCGGGGGCGGGTGACCGCGCTGATCAGCAGTGCCGAGACGATCAGTGCCACGACGAACGTGATGAGCACGTGGCCGGGCCCGAGCAGCAGCGCGGTGACGATTCCGCCGACCACCGCGCCGAGGATGCCGAACACCAGCGTGCGCAAGATCCCGATCCGCTGCCGGCCGGGCACGAGCAGGTGCGCGAGCCCGCCGATGACCAGCCCGGTGACGAGCCACGCGACGATAGCCAGCAGTGTCATGGCGATCGTTTCCCCCTTCGGTCTATGGCAGAAGGGCTACCCCGGGCATTCGGGTTTATTCACGCAAATGGCTACCCGCTGCCGGGGCGTCCGCCACGGACCGCGTACACGAAGCTGCCCAGATTCCCGTCCTGCAGGTAGTCGACCGCGCGCCCGGGCGCTCCCACGCTGGCGAACCACTGGTCGCGCCGGCACTCGCCGGGAAACTTCCCGAGCTCCCTGAGCCTGTCGTTGATCGGCGCCGCGCAGCGCCTGGCGATCGTCCTGGCGGTCGACACGAACCCCGGCTGGGCCTTGTACACGTAGCCGAACCCGGCCGCCCACTCCCCCTGCCGGGCAATGCCGCGAGAGGCGTCGCAGATCGCCAGGACCTTCGCCTCGGCCGCGGCGGCCCGCTCCAGGGCGCACATCCCGCACAGCCCCTCGGGCCGCGGCACGCGGTACGTGTCACTGTCCCCGTCCGCGTCAAGGGCCCAGGAGGCCTCCCACGAAATCGTGGCGATCGGCCGTGGCTCGAAGACCGCCAGAACACCGGATGGCTCCGCGTCCCGGCCCGGCCCCAGGTGGACGGCGCAGAACGCCTGCCGGCAGCACCGGCAGCGGCCGCCCGCGGCGGCGCCGCAGCCAGGGGTCTCGCAGACCGATCCGGCGGCGATGGCCTTCGCGACACCGGGGACCGCGCGCGTCACGCACGCGCAGCACACGTTGCGGATCGCCCCGCGGGCCTTCCTTCCGAACTGGGCCAGCACGTCGTCGACATGCAGGCACGGGCCGATCACGCCGGTCCCCGGCCACTGAGCCCTGATAATCCGGCCGTCGGCGAGCCACCATTCCTCCGGCCGGCCAGAGCCGGGAGCGGTCTTGCGCAGGTAGCCGAAGCCAGCCGTGACCGGAATCGTCACGCACGCCGCGCCGCCGGGGTTCGCGCCCTGGCTGTCCCGGTAGCGCCGCGGCCAGTCGGCGACGTTGCAGTCCCGGCAGATCGCCTCCCGGCACACCTGGCATTGCGCGGCGACGGCGTTACCGCACGCGCAGAAGGCCAGCTGATGCTCGACTCTGATGCGGCTGGAATCGACGAACTTGGACTCGCTGCCGCAGTTGCCGCACGAGTAGGTGTCGGGACCGATCTCCGTCAAGTGCGGTGAGCCGCAGTTCGTGCAGGCCCTCCTTCTTCCCTCCAGCCCCATCAGTTGGCCGTTTCTCTCTCCTGTAACGGGCGACGATGTCCCTGGCCTCGGCCGTTCTACTGGCGGCCGAGGACTCTTTCCAGCGCCCGGGCGACCTCGGCGGCCAGGTCGGCAGGGGAGGCAGGGCCGCCTGCCGGCCCGGCGCCGGCGTCCGGCGCCGGGCCAGCAGGCGCGGTCGGCGGGGCAGCACCGGGTCCGGCGTCCCTGGTCAGCCGGCAGTCCAGGCATTCCACCTGGTCCAGCCGCCTGATCAGGTGCGCGCTGCCGCAGCGGGCACACCGGGAAAGGTCAGCGAGCGCTGCGGGCTGGCAGGCCGGGCAGATGAGTACCTGATGCTCGCACACGACGCCGCGGCGCCACATGCTGCTCTTCCCGGCCTCGGGGTCCACCTGCCGTGTGCCGCACCGGTAACACGGCACCTGCTGCCCTCCCGTCCGCGGTCGAGCTGGCGATCACGCGAGGGCGGCGAGCGCCTTCTGGTAGTCGGCGATGTCGCGCGCCTGCGGAATCGGGTTGACCACCTTCCAGCGCACGATGCCTTCCTTGTCGATGACGAAGGTGCCCCTGAGGGCGAGCCCGCGGTCGGCGTCGAACACCCCGTACGCCGTGGCGACCGCGCCGTGCGGCCAGAAGTCCGCGAGCAGCTCGAACTGGAAGCTCTCGGCCTCGGCCCAGGCACGGTGCGTGAAGAACGAATCCACGGACACCGTCAGCAGTTCTACGTCGTCCCTGTTGACCTCGGGGAAGTCGTCGCGGATGCCGCACAGCTCGTTGCTGCACACGGGGCTGAAAGCCAGCGGGTAGAACACGAGCACCACGTTCTTGGACCCACGGAAGCTGGAGAGCTTGACGGGGGTGCCGTGCTGGTCGGGAAGCTCGAAGTCCGGGGCCACGTCCCCGATCTCAACTGCCATGCCTGATCCTCTCAAGGGACACTGTGAAGGCCTGCTACGGCTAAGTGTGCCACTGTGCCCGCAGACAGTCGCCACTGCCCGTTCTGCGTAATGCAAACGAGCTGTGCGAGAAGATCAGCGGCGAGCCTTAGGCGCCACGAGCCGGGATCCCGACCAGTCCCGGCCGGCGCTGACGCTTGAGGTCTGGGCAAGCCCCGCGGTGGGGGCCGCCTCGCCGATGTCGCTTGGCTCGACATGGCCCGGCCTGCCCGCCTTGGGCGTGAGCAGCCAGATAAACCCCCCATCGGCCAGCGGCATCAGCGCATCGACCAGCGCGTCCACGAGGTCGCCGTCACCGCCCCGCCACCACATCAGGACCACGTCGACCACGACGTCGTCGTAGTCCTCATCGACGAGCTCGACGCCCTCGATACCGGAGATCGCGCCGCGCAGCTGCTCGTCGCAATCAGAGTCATAGCCGATTTCCTGCACCACCTGGCCCGGTTTGATCCCGAGCCGCTCGGCCTGGCCGCGTTCATCCTGCGCCTGGCGCGCGGTCGCGCTCACTGACGTTCCTCCCCAATCCTTCCCCGCGCCCCCCAGCTGCTCGAGCGTCAGTGGCGCGTCAGTACTTCTTGTTGGGACAGTTCACACTGGGTCGGCCCTGCGCGCAAGTGGCAATCTTCCCAGGCTTGAAAACCGCCGCCATTTATTGATCTTCCCGGCATGGGCAGACGTTACCCCACGTCGCCTGCCGGAACGCACCGTAACAGAGATCGTGCATTTCCGTGACACTGGGCTGGTCGCCGCACACGGGAACCACGGCGCGCGGGGCTCCCGCGGACGGCCTTCGCGGTGCCCGCGGGACAGTTCGCGCGGCCGGCCGGTTACCGTTTGGTAGAGATGAAAATCCGGCCGACTCGTACCAGGATTGGTCTGGACAAGCTAGTTGAACGACCGCGGCCAAGAGCCGCCGAACTGCGGAAGGCGAGGCTACCCCGTGGCTTCCGGACGCCAGCGATACTCGATCATCAGCGACGGGCTGCCCACGCAGCTCCCGGACATCGACCCGGACGAGACGCGCGAATGGGTCGACTCCTTCGACTCCGTCACGCGGACCCGTGGTCGCGGCCGGGCCCGCTATCTCATGCTTCGCCTGCTGGAGCGGGCGCGCGAGCAGCAGGTCGGGGTGCCCGGCCTGCGCAGCACCGACAACATCAACACGATCCCGCCAGAGCGCGAGCCGTGGTTCCCCGGCGATGAGTACGTGGAACGCCGCATCAGGGCCTATATCCGGTGGAACGCCGCGATCATGGTGTCCCGGGCGAACCGGCCCGGCCTGGGCGTGGGCGGGCATATCGCGACGTACGCGTCGGCGGCGTCGCTGTACGAGGTCGGCTTCAACCACTTCTTCCGCGGCAAGGACCACGGCGAGTCCGGCGACCAGGTGTTCTTCCAGGGGCACGCGGCGCCCGGCATCTACGCCCGCGCGTTCCTCGAAGGGCGGCTGTCGCAGGTCCAGCTTGACGGGTTCCGGCAGGAGCTGTCGCATCCGGGCGGCGGCCTGCCCAGCTACCCGCACCCGCGGCTGATGCCGGACTTCTGGGAGTTCCCGACCGTATCCATGGGCCTGGGGCCCTTGAACGCGATCTACCAGGCGCGGTTCAACCGGTACCTGCTGGCGCGCGAGCTGCATGACACGTCACGTTCTCATGTCTGGGGCTTCTGCGGCGACGGCGAGATGGACGAGCCGGAGGCGATGGGCGCGATCGGCCTGGCCGCCCGCGAGGAGCTCGACAACCTGACCTTCGTGATCAACTGCAACCTGCAGCGGCTCGACGGCCCGGTCCGCGGCAACGGCAAGATCATTCAGGAGCTCGAGGCGATCTTCCGCGGCGCCGGCTGGAACGTGATCAAGGTGATCTGGGGCCGCGACTGGGACCCGCTGCTCGCGCAGGACACCGACGGCGTGCTGGTCAACAAGATGAACACGACGCCGGACGGGCAGTTCCAGACCTACAGCGTGGAGTCGGGCGCGTACATCCGGGAGCACTTCTTCGGGTCCGACCCGCGGCTGCGCAAGATGGTCGAGCACCTGTCGGACGAGGAGCTGCGCAACCTGTCCCGTGGCGGGCACGACTACCACAAGGTGTACGCGGCGTTCAAGGCCGCGCGCGAGAACGTGGGCCAGCCGACCGTGATCCTCACGCACACGATCAAGGGCTGGACGCTCGGCAAGGACTTCGAGGCGCGCAACGCCACGCACCAGATGAAGAAGCTCACCGTGGCCGAGCTCAAGGAGTTCCGCGACCGGCTCTACCTGCCGATCCCGGACTCCGACCTCGAGGCGGAACTGCCCCCGTACTACCACCCCGGACCTGGCTCCGACGAGATCCAGTACATGAAGGAGCGGCGGGCCGCCCTCGGCGGCGTCCTGCCGCGCCGGGTCGTCCGCGCCAAGCCGCTGCCGCAGCCGCCGGACTCGGTGTACGACGAGCTCGCCAAGGGGTCGGGCAAGCAGCCGGTCGCCACCACGATGGCGTTCGTCCGGCTGCTCAAGGAGCTGATGAAGGATCCGGTCATCGGCGACCGGTTCGTGCCGGTCATCCCCGACGAGGCCCGTACCTTCGGCATGGACTCGCTGTTCCCGACCGCGAAGATCTACTCGCCGTTCGGGCAGACCTACGAGGCCGTTGACCGCAACCTGCTGCTGTCCTACAAGGAGTCCGAACAGGGGCAGATCCTGCACGAGGGCATCAGCGAGGCCGGCGCGATGGGCTCGGTGATCGCCGCGGGCACCTCGTACGCCACGCACGGCACGCACATGATCCCGGTGTACGTGTTCTACTCGATGTTCGGCTGGCAGCGCACGGGCGACCAGATGTGGGCGCTCGGCGACCAGCTCGGGCGCGGCTTCCTGCTGGGAGCCACCGCCGGCCGCACGACGCTGGCCGGCGAGGGCCTGCAGCACAACGACGGCCACTCGCAGCTGCTCGCCTCGGTGTCGGAGGCGTGCGTGTCGTACGACCCCGCGTGGGCCTACGAGGTCGCGGTGATCGTCCGCGACGCGCTGCGCCGGATGTACGACTCGACGCCGGAGCACCCGGACGGCGAGAGCATCTTCTACTACCTCACCGTCTACAACGAGCCGTACCCGCAGCCCGCGGCGCCGGCTGTCGACGGCGGGCCGGTGGCGCTGGACGAGGGGATCCTGCGCGGGCTCTACCGCTATGCGCAGGCTCCGGATCTTTCTTCTTCTCCCGAACGAGCCGTGGCTTCTCCCCCGCGCGCCCGCATCCTGGCGTCCGGGGTGGCGATGCGGCAGGCGCTGGCCGCGGCTTCGCTGCTGGCTGCGGACTGGGGCGTGGCCGCGGAGGTGTGGTCGGCCACGTCGTGGACCGAACTGCGCCGCGAGGCGCTGGCCAGCGAGTCGTACAACCTGCTGCACCCGGGCCAGGAGGCGCGGGTGCCGTACGTGACGTCGGCGCTGGCCGCGTCGTCCGGTGCCTCCGTTCCTGTGGTCGCCGTCTCCGACTGGATGCGCGCCGTCCCGGACCAGATCGCCC
>JASHXJ010000361.1 GCA_030043595.1 Trebonia sp. | reverse complement strand
ACTATAGTAGATGGTAACACGAACTACTCCCGTGCCAGCCAGCGCGGCCGAGCAGTGACCGGAGACCAGCCCGAATGAGCATGCGCGCCGCCGTGGTCCGATCCTTCGACCACCCTCCCCGATACGAGATCTACGACACGCCCGAGCCCGTCGGCCCCGACGAGATGCTCGTCGACGTCCTGGCCGCGGGACTGCATCCCCGAGTCCGCACCGGCGCCTCGGGCCGGCATTACACCAGCACCGGCGCGCTCCCCATGATCCCCGGCATCGACGGGGTCGGCCGGCTCCCGGACGGCCAGCAGGTCTACTTCGTCACCTCGGACGATACCTGCGGCTCCATGGCCGAGCGCGCCGTCGTCGACCTGCGGCGTACGGTACCGCTGCCGGAGAACGTCGACGTGATCAAGGTCGCGGCGGCCATGAACCCGGCCATGTCCGCCTGGGTGGCCCTGCGCCGCCGCGTTCCCCTCAGGCCGGGCCAGTCGGTCCTGGTACTCGGGGCCACGGGCAACGCCGGAGCGATGGCTGTGCAGGTAGCCAAGCGCCTGGGCGCCGGCCGGGTCGTCGGCGCCGGCCGTGATCCCGGGCGGCTCGCCGGGCTGCCGGCGCTGGGGGCCGACGAGGTTGTCGCCCTCTCCGGCGATCCGGCGGGCAGCGCGACGCGCCTGGCGACCGCCGCCGCCGAGGTGGACATCGTGATCGACTACTTGTGGGGCGAGCCGGCGAGCACCGCGATCATGGCCCTGCTCAAGGCCCGGGCTGACCGCAGCCGGGCCATGGACTGGATTCAGATCGGCGCCGTGGCCGGCCCGACCATCGAGCTGCCATCGGTGGCGCTGCGGTCGGCCAACCTGCGCCTCCAGGGGAACGGGCAGGGCGCCGTATCGCCGGAAGGCTACCTGGCCGAGCTCCCCTCTCTGGTTGACGAGATCGACGCCGGCACACTCCAGGTCAATGCCCGCCCGGTACCGCTGGCCGACGTCGAGGCCGCCTGGCGCGCCCCCGAGGTCCCCGGCCTGCGCACCGTCCTCATCCCCTAGCCCGCGCGGGGTGAGCGAGCCCCGCTACGCGGGGTTCTCCCCCGCCAGCCTGGCCACGGTCCGCAGCTGCTCCTCGTGCATGGTCCGCATCCATTCCTTCGTGCAGCGCGGGTCATCGAAGGGCTCACCCGCCACCAGCAGGTCCAGATAGCGAGCGTCGGCTTCCAGGCGGCGGCGGAACTCCGCGGCGTCCCCGGCATGCCCGTGACCCGGCACCACCCAGCGCACGCCAGGCACCGCGCCGAGCAGGGCAAGGCCCGCCCGGTAATCGCCGAGCGGGTCGTGCGCGACGGTATCAAGCAGCGGAATCTCGATATCGGAGAGCATGTCGCCCGCCACCAGGACACCAGAATCCGGGAGGAACACCGCAGCATGCCCCGGCGCGTGGCCGTCATGGATGATCAGCTGAGCGGCCGGGCCGTCCCAGGGAATGCGGTCCTCGTCCTCCCGCAGCGCCACCAGGTGCCCGAACAGCTCAAGATCGTGCCCGGGTGCCGACTCCTGAAGCTGGCTGACCATCCCGTCGCGCTCGGTCACGGTGATCGAGACGGCGCCCGGCGCCGCGTACCGGGGCGCGTCGCCCAGCTCACGGCTCCACAGCACGTGATCCCAGTGCGGGTGGGTGGCGAACCCCAGCCGCGCCCGCAAGCCGGACCCGGAAAGGTCGGCCGCCAGCCCGGCGAGGTCGGCGACCGATACGCCCGGGTCGATGAGGGCACACCCGCCGCCGTCATCCAGCACGGCCACGGTGTTCGTCGTGGCGAAGTCAGCGGTGGCCACCAGGACGCCTGCCGTCAGCTCGCGGAAACGTTGCACCCTGTCGTCCTACAGCGAGCCAGGGCCCGTCGGCAACCCGGCCTCCCGCACGGCGTCATGGCAGAGGGCACGGGACCTGTCCACTAGCTCGCGCAGCACCCCGGCGTCCGGTCCCCCGCTGGCGATGAGCCCATCGACCTGGCGCAGCCCCGCACGGGTGAGCAGGGCTTTCTCGTTGGTGATCCACTGGCCGCGCGCGGCCAGCACCGCATGAGCCGCCTGAGACGCCGCCTGGGCCACCAGCCCCACGCACTGGGCCAGCCGTCCATAGGGGGCGTGGTTCGCACGCGCGTAGTCAAACGTCTGTGCCGCCCGTGCCCACCAGACTTCGGGCGCCCGCACGCGCAGCGCCGCGGGGAACTCCGGCGTGGGCAGCTGGCCGCAGAGCACCCGCTTTACCGACAGCTCCGCCAGCACGAGGTAGGACGGAATGCCCGCGAGGTGGAACATCAGCGGCTCGATGCGGAATCGGCCGTCCCGTGCCGCGGCGATCTCGCGGTCAACGACGTCCAGGTCGCGGTAGTGCACATCGACCCGGCGGCCGTCGACGCTGAGCCAGGCCCCGCCGTTGAACACGCCAGGACTCCAGCCGCCGACATCGGAAACCTCGCCCGGCCAGCCGACGTCGCGCAACGCCTGCGGATCGAAGTGACCCCGGTAATAGACCGAGAAATCCCAGTCGCTGTCGGGTCGGTGCGTGCCGGCGGCCCGAGAGCCGCCCAGGGTGACGGCCTCCACCGCGGGCAGACCGCCGAGACGATCAGCGACGTGACGGAGGAAGGCATCCTCGTCCACGGGAGGAACCTAACAGGCACTCCGCCTGCCCGCCAGCTGATTTTCCGTCCCCCGGCAGCGATGAACTCCGTCCGCTGGTAGCGATGAACCTTGACTTTGAGACACAAAGTCAACTAACTTTGAAACACAAAGCTAGTCAGGAGGAGCCATGAACGAGGGCACCGGAATGAAGGACAACGCGGGCACGGACGAGGCGGGGGGCCTGGACGCGCAGGGCGCGGCAGCCATCATGCAGGAAGCGCGCGAGCGGGCCCAGCGTGAGCTGACCATCAGGCGCCCGCTCATCTTCGCGAGCTGGGCGCTCGTGTACCTGATTGGTTACGGGGTCATCTGGCTGTCGGTCCGCGGGCAGCACCCCTATCAGGCGCCGCAGGGCTGGACGATCGCGCTGGTCGTAGTGCTCGCCGCGATGGCGTTCGCGGTCACCGCCGGGGTCACGGACCGGGCGACCAGCGGCGTCGGCGGCACGACCGCGCTGCGGCGGCGCATCTACGGGCTGTCACTGGCCCTGGGAGTGCTCGGCGTCTATCTGATGGAGGCCGCGCTCCGCCATGCCGGCGCCAGCCTCGGGGTGATCGGCGTGCTGGGCGCGTCCGGGCCGCTGCTCGTGGCCGGCGTGGTCCTCGTCGCTGGTACCGCTGCCTGGCTGAACTGGTACATGTTCGGCCTGGGCTGCTGGCTGATCGTCGTCGCGGCCAGCAGCGGGTTCGCCGGCCCGGCGGGAGCCTGGGCGGTGGACGCGCTGGCGATCGGCGTCCCGTTCCTCGTGGCGGCGGGCGTCTCCGCCGCGTGGCAGCGCTCATGAGCGAGGACGGGCTCGACCCTGTCATCCACGCGCCCGCGCGGCTGCGCCTGATGGTGACCCTGGCGGCGCTGCCAGACGGCGACACCCTCTCCTTCACCAGGCTTCAGGACATGATCGGGCTGACACCAGGCAACCTGATCACCCACCTGCGCAAGCTGGAGGGCGCCGGGTACGTCCAGACGGACAAGACTGGCAGCGGCGTCAACGCGCTGACCACAGTCGCTCTGACTCACAACGGCCGGACGGCCCTGGACCGCTACACCGTCGCGCTGCGCCAGCTGCTCGATACCGCCGAGCCCGCGCGGCAGGATTAAAGCGAGCGGCGGGATTAAAGCGACAAGAGATCACGGACGACAGAAGCTACGGCGCCTGCGGCGCCGCCAGCCAGGACCATGCCTCCCCGGCGCCTGCCGGCGCCTGTTCCGCGGAGCCGGCCGGCTGCGTCAAGGCATCCCCGGCGCTGCTCATGAACTTGCGGATCGTCGCAATCGCCACCCGGTTGAAGACGGCCCGGTCCAGACCCGCCCCGAGGCTGCCCAGCGGGGGCCGGTACACGCCCGACAGCCTGAGCACGCTGGCCTGCTCACCGGCCCGGGACAGGGTGATATCCGCGTCCAGCGCCGGAAACAGTGCGCCGCTTGTCCCGGTCGCCTCCCAGCGCAGTGGCAGCACAGCGTCGTCCCCGTGCACGGCCAGGTCACGGAACCGAACCTCCACCAGCCTGGACAGGCCCGGCACGCTGCCCAGCGGACCCACCCGTGCCAGCACGGCGCCGGATTCGCCATAGGCCTCCGCCGAGGCGCTGCGCAGCCAGCCACCGCGTGTCAGCCTCGCGAGCCTGGCCAGCGCCTCCGCGAAGGCGACCTCGAGCCTTATCTCCCCGTTCACGAACATGACCCGAGTCAACCCGCCGTGTGATCCGCCAGGCAGGGGACCTAGGTCCCAGCTCACCGGCCAATAGCCCTCAGCGGGTGATCTGGATCCCGGGCGCCGTGGGAATCGTAGGTAGTCACATGTGGACTACCTGACGAGGGAGACAGGCCATGGTGAGAACCGCTCCCCGCGGCACCAGGACACTGCTGTGCGTCTGGGCCGCGGTGCTAGCCGTGGCGGCCGTGGCGCTGGGCGGGTGCGGCGGCTCATCGAGCAGTCCGGCGGCGGCGGGGAAGCCCTCGGGCCAGCTCGTGGTGTTCGCCGCCACCTCGCTGAGCGCGGCCTTCGACAAGATCGGCGCCCAGTTCGAGAAAGCCAACCCGGGCGTGACGGTGAAATTCAACTACAACGGCAGTTCCTCGCTGGCGACACAGATCAAGCAGGGTGCGCCAGCCGACGTCTTCGCCTCGGCCAATACCGCGAACATGGACACCGTCACCAATGCCAGCCTGGAGGCGGGCGCGCCGAAGGTATTCGCCCGCAACCAGGCTGAGATCATGGTCGAGGCGGGCAATCCGAAGCACATCACGTCCGTCAGCGACCTCGCCAACCCGGCCATCAAGGTGGTGCTCTGCGCCCCGCAGGTGCCGTGCGGGTCGCTGGCCCAGCAGGTCTTCAAGAACGCCGGAGTCACCGTCAAGCCGGTCAGCGAGGAGACCAACGTTGGCGGGGTCGTGACGAAGGTCTCGCTGGGCGAGGCAGACGCGGGCATTGTCTACGTCACCGATGTCAAGGCAGGCGGAGACAAGATAGCGGGAGTGACAATCCCCGCTGACCAGAACGAGATCGCCGATTACCCCATAGTGCAGCTCAAGGACGCGCCGAACGGCACCGCGGCGGCGGCGTTCATCAGCTACGTGCTCGGCCCGCACGGCCAGCAGGTGCTCGCGAGCTACGGCTTCCTGCCACCGGGGTAAGGGTGATACGAGATGCGGCACAGACAGCCGTTCAACCTGCTGGTCGCCTGCCTGGCCGCGCTGGCCGCGCTGTTCTTCGTCTTCCCGCTGATCGGGCTGATCACCGGGGCTCCCTGGGGGAGCATGGCCAGCGTGATCTCGAGCAAGAGCTCGCTGGACGCGCTGCGGCTCTCGCTGGTCGCGTCGCTGTCCAGCACGGCACTGGCGCTGCTGTTCGGCTTCCCGCTGGCGTGGCTGCTCGCGCGCGGGCGGTTTCGCGGCAAGGGGCTGCTCCGCGGCCTGACCACCCTGCCGATGGTGCTGCCGCCTGTGGTCGGCGGCATCGCGCTGCTGCTTGCCTATGGCCGCCGCGGGATCATCGGCGAGCCGCTGCACAGGGCGACCGGGATATCGCTGCCGTTCAGCCTGGCGGGGGTCATCGTGGCCGAGTCGTTCGTCGCCATGCCGTTCTTCGTGATCACGCTGGAGTCCGGGCTGCGCTCGATGAACCGCCGGCTCGAGGATGCCGCGCGCAGCCTCGGGGCAGGGCGCGTGACCGTCTTCCGCCGGGTGACCCTGCCGCTGATCTGGCCGTCACTGGCAGCCGGGGCGGTGCTGACGTGGGCGCGGGCGCTTGGCGAGTTCGGGGCGACGATCACCTTCGCGGGCAACCTTCCTGGCGTGACCCAGACCATGCCGTTGG
>JASHXJ010000360.1 GCA_030043595.1 Trebonia sp. | reverse complement strand
TCGGCTGTCGGGGGATGCGCCGAACGGACCGCGGCGACTGCCTCGGCGGGCACCGTTCCCGCCCGTCCGTGGGCCTCGAGCACCAGGGTTTCCACCCGGCACCAGAGCTCGTACTTGTGGGCCTCGCTCCAGACCCGGCCCATCTCGGGGAGCGTGTACCTGTCTATCACTCTCTAACGGTAACCGCGGCTCGCGCTGCGATGTCATGCCGGTACCAGCCACCGCGCATCCGCACGCGTTCGGCTACCTCGTAGGCGGCCGCGCGCGCTCGCGCGAGGTCCGGTCCTGAGCCGACCGCGTTCAGCACGCGGCCGCCCGCGGACACCAGCGTGCCGTCGGCACCGCGGGCAGTGCCGGCGTGCAGCAGGTAAGCCCCGGTCCGTTCGGCATAGTCGGTGAATTTGATCTTGTCGCCTTTGACCGGGGCCTCGGGATAGCCTTCGGCGGCGAGTACCACCGTGACGGCGGCACCGGGCAGCCAGCTCAGCGCGGGCGCGGCGGCCAGGTCCCCGGCAGCCGCCGCGTGCAGCAGGCCGGCCAGCGGGGTGCCGAGCCTGTCGAGCACCACCTGCGTCTCCGGGTCGCCGAACCGCGCGTTGAACTCCACCACCTTGACGCCCGTGCTGGTGAGCGCCAGGCCCGCGTAGAGCAGCCCGCGGTACGGCGTTCCGCGGCGGCCCAAGGCGGCGATCGCTGGCTGGACGACCCGGTCGAGCACGTCGGCGGCCAGGTCTGGCGGCGCCCACGGGAGCGGGGCGTAGGCGCCCATGCCGCCGGTATTCGGGCCCTGGTCGCCGTCGCGGGCGCGCTTGAAGTCCTGCGCGGGCAGCAGCGGGACCGCGGTGCTGCCGTCGGCGAGCGCGAACAGCGACACCTCAGGGCCGTCGAGGTACTCCTCGATGACGACGCGCCGGCAGGCCGCGGCGTGCCGCCTGGCCTCGCCGAGGTCGCCGGTGACAACGACGCCCTTGCCTGCGGCGAGCGCGTCGTCCTTCACCACGTACGGCGGGCCGAACTCGCGCAGCGCGTCGTCGGCTTCCTGCTGGCTGCCGGCCGTCCGTGACCGTGCGGTCGGGATGCCGGCCTCGGCCATGATCTCCTTGGCGAACGACTTCGACCCCTCGATCATCGCCGCGGCGGCGTCCGGGCCGAAAGCGGCGATGTCCGCGGCGCGCAGGGCGTCGGCGACGCCGGCCACCAGCGGCGCCTCGGGGCCGATCACGACGAGGTGGGCGCCCAGCGTCTTGGCCAGCCGGGTGACGTCCGCCGGGTCGGCGGCCTTCACCTCGTGGGCCTGGGCGAGCTCGGCGATGCCCGGATTGCCGGGCGCGGCGTGCAGGTCCGTCACCGCGGGGTCGCGGCGCAGCGCGCGGACGATCGCGTGCTCGCGTCCGCCAGAGCCGATCACCAGTACTCGCACGTCGCGAGCCTATCGCCGGGAGTTACAGCAACGGGCGGATCTGCAGGGTCTGGCTGCGGCGCGGGCCGACGCCGACCGCGCTGACCGGGGCGCCTGAGATGTCCTCGATGGCCTTGACGTAGCTGCGCGCGGCGGCGGGCAGGTCGTCGAACGAGCGGCACTCCGAGATGTCCTCCCACCACCCGTCGAGGTACTCGTAGACCGGCTTGGCGTGGTGGAACTCGGTCTGCGTCATGGGGATCTCGTCGTACCGCTTGCCGCCCACCTCGTAGGCCACGCAGACGGGGATCTTGTCCAGGCTGGACAGCACGTCGAGCTTGGTCACGAAGAAGTCGGTGACCCCGTTGACCCGCGCCGCGTAGCGGGCGACCACGGCGTCGAACCAGCCGGTGCGGCGCGGCCTGCCGGTGGTCACGCCGTACTCGCCGCCCGTCTTGCGCAGGTACTCGCCCTGCTCGTCGTGCAGTTCGGTGGGGAACGGGCCGGAGCCGACACGGGTGGTGTACGCCTTGACGATGCCGATCACCTTGGTGATCCGCGTCGGCCCGAGGCCGGCGCCCACGCACGCGCCGCCCGCCGTCGGCGACGACGAGGTGACGAACGGGTAGGTGCCGTGGTCCACGTCGAGCATGGTCGCCTGGGCGCCTTCGAGCAGGACGACCGCACCGTTGTCGAGCGCCTTGCCGAGGATCAGCCCGGTGTCGGCGACGTAGGGCCGCAGGCGCTCGCCATAGCCGATGTATTCCTCCGCGGTCTTCTTCGCGTCGATGCCGCGCCGGTTGTACACCTTCGTGAGCAGCTGGTTCTTGTCTCGCAGCACGAGGTCGAGCTTCTGGCCCAGGATGCCGGGGTCGAACAGGTCCTGGACCCTGATGCCCATCCTGGCCACCTTGTCGGCGTAGGTCGGGCCGATGCCCCGGCCGGTCGTGCCGATCTTGGCGTTGCCGAGGAAGCGCTCGCTGACCTTGTCCAGGGCGCGGTGGTGCGGCATGATCAGGTGCGCGTTCGCGCTGATGAGGAGCCTTTCGCAGGTCACCCCGCGCTTTTCGAGATCTTCGATCTCCTCGAAGAGCACGGCGGGGTCGATCACGACGCCGTTGCCGATGACCGGCGTGACATCCGGGGAGAGCACGCCGGACGGCAGCACGTGCAGCGCGTAGCTTTCGTCGTCGATCACCACGGTGTGGCCGGCGTTGTTGCCGCCCTGGTACCTGACGACATAGTTCACGCGGTCCCCGAGCAGGTCCGTGGCCTTGCCCTTACCCTCGTCGCCCCACTGAGCGCCGATCAGCACGATGGCGGGCATGTTCTTCACGCCTTTCACGCGACGAAGCCCCTGGCAGCGCAAGCGCGACAGGGGCTCTTGCGATCAGAGGCTACCCGAAAAGACCAGGTGGAACCTAGTAGCCGGCGCCGCGTGGCAGACTGCCCGCATGAGCACGCATCCGAACATGCTCGGCGAGCCCGCGCCGACGCTGCTGCCTCTCGACGAGGAGCCGGCCGGGCTTATCGCCTCGGGCGCGCAGGCTGTCGACGTCGCGGCGAGGTACCCGTCGTTCTCGCTCGCCTGGGCCCTGCTGGCCGAAGGGGCGCTCGCCGCCGGCCGTCCGGTCGAGTCCTACGCCTACGCCCGCACCGGCTACCACCGCGGGCTTGACGCGCTGCGCCGCAACGGCTGGAAGGGGCACGGCCCGATCCCGTGGTCGCACGAACCCAACCAGGGGTTCCTGCGCAGCCTCGCGGCGCTCGCCCGGGCGGCCGGCGCCATCGGCGAGACCGCCGAAGCGGACCGCTGCTGGACGTTCCTCGCCGACAGCAGCGAGCAGGCGTACGCCGAGCTGAAGCCCTAGCCCGCCATTTTTGGCACAGTGGCCGGTATGGCGCAGACAGCGGATGCCGTCATCGTCGGCGGCGGGCCTGCCGGGCTGATGCTGGCGGCCGAGCTCCGGCTGGGCGGCGCCGACCCCGTGGTGCTCGAGCGGCTGCCGGAGATCAGCGAGATTCCGAAGGGCAACGGCCTTGTCGGCCAGATCGTGCCGACGCTGGACTACCGGGGCCTAGCGGACCGGTTCCGGGCGGAGGCCACGGCCACGGGGCCTGTGCCGCGGTTCCCGTTCGGCCCGGTGCAGCTTGACTTCTCCCCGCTGGGCACAAGCCCGCTGCACATCATGGCGATACCGCAGCGCCGGCTTGAGCACGTGCTTGAACAGTGGCTGCGCGACCTGGGCGGCAGCGTCCGGCGCGGCCATGAGGTGCAGGCGCTGGCCGTGGCCGCGGACGGCTCGCCGCCCGTGCTGGACGTGCGCGGTCCGGCGGGGGACTACAGGCTGCGCGCCCGGTACGTCGTGGGCTGCGACGGCGCGCACAGCCTGGTCCGCAGGCAGGCCGGCATCGGCTTCCCCGGCGTCACGTCGGCGGAGACATCCCGGATTGGCCGGGTGTTCCTGCCGACCGTCGAGATCAGGCCGGGCGGCGAGACGGCCGAGGTGCCTGGTGTCGGCCGGGTGCGGCTGATCATGACGACGCTGACACCGCACGGTGCGTATTCGCTCGCGCCGCTCACCGCACTGGACAAGACCGCCCGCCCGGGCATGTTCATCGTCTTCACCAGGGAGGACGACTCCTCATCGGCGCCGCCGGACCCCACGGCGCCGATGACCCTCGACGAGCTGCGCGAGAGCGTCCGGCGGGTACTCGGCGCAGACCTGCCGATGAGCGACCCGCAGTGGCTGACCCGGATCGTGGGCAACAGCCGGCAGGCCGAGCGGTACCGGGCGGGTCCGGTGCTGCTGGCGGGCGACGCCGCGCACATCTTCGGGGCCGGGGGGTCGCTGAACGCCGGCCTGCTCGACGCGATCAACCTCGGCTGGAAGCTGGCCGCGCAGATCGCCGGCTGGGCACCGGACGGCCTGCTCGACTCGTATCACACCGAGCGGTACCTGGCCGGGCGGCGAACCCTGCTGCAGACCAGGGCGCAGCGGGCGCTGTCGGCCGGCGGCGAGTACGCCGAGGCGCTCCGCGACCTGTTCGGCGAGCTGATGCAGCAACCAGACGCGGTGCGGCACGTGGGCTCGATCATCGAGGGCTCCGATATCCGGTACGAGATGCCCGCTGGCCGGACACGGCCGCATCCGCTGGCCGGGCGGTTCGCGCCGGACCTGCGGCTGGACGGGGGTGCCACGCGAGTCGCGGAGCTGGTCCGGCCGGCCCGGGGCGTGCTGCTCGACCTCTCCGGTTCCTCGTCCGGTTCGGGCCAGAAGGCGGACGTCGCACTGGCCGGCGCGGCCGCGCCCTGGACGGACCGGGTCAGCGTCGTGACCGGCCGACCCATGACCGAACGACCACCCGCTGCCGCGATGCTGATCCGGCCGGACGGATACGTCGCCTGGGCGGCCGGCCCGGACGCGGCCGATCTGGCCGCCGGGCTGCCTGAGGCGCTGCGCACGTGGTTCGGTGCGCCTGGTACTCCCGGCTAGCCGGCCTGGGTGCCGGCCGACAGCAGGTCCTGGCAGGCCAGCGTCACGCGGGCCGCCATGCCGGCCTCGGCCGCCTTGCCGAAGGACCGCGGGTCGTAGGCCTTCTTGTCGCCCACGTCGCCGTCCACCTTGAGCACGCCGTCGTAGTGGGTGAACATGTGCGCCGCGATCGGGCGGGTGAACGCGTACTGGGTGTCCGTGTCCACGTTCATCTTCACCACGCCGTAGGAGATCGCCTCGCGGATCTCCTCGAGCGCGGACCCGGATCCGCCGTGGAAGACCAGGTCGAACGGCTTTTCCTTGCCGTACTTCGCGCCCACCGCGTCCTGGATCTCCTTGAGCACCGCCGGCCGCAGCTTGACGTGCCCCGGCTTGTACACTCCGTGCACGTTGCCGAACGTGGCGGCGAGAATGTACCGGCCGCGCTCGCCGAGGCCGAGCGCCTCCGCCGTGGCCAGCGCGTCTTCCGGGGTGCTGTAGAGCTTCTCGTTGAACTCGCCGACGACGCCGTCCTCCTCGCCGCCGACGACCCCGATCTCGAGTTCCATGATGATCCGGGCCTTGACGCACCTGTCCAGCAGGTCCTTCGCAATGTCGAGGTTCTCGGCCAGCGGCACCGCCGAGCCGTCCCACATGTGCGACTGGAACAGCGGCTCCTTGCCCTGCCTGACCCGCTCCGTCGACAGCTCGATCAGCGGCCGCATGTAGCCGTCCAGCTTGTCCTTCGGGCAGTGGTCGGTGTGCAGCGCCACGTGCACCGGGTACCTGGCGGCGACGACACCCGCGAACTCGGCGAGCGCCGCCGCGCCGGTCACCATGTCCTTGACCTTGGAACCAGAGAGGTACTCAGCGCCGCCGGTCGAGATCTGGATGATGCCGTCGCTCTCGGCGTCGGCGAAGCCGCGCAGCGCGGCGTTCAGCGTCTGGGACGAGGTCACGTTGATGGCCGGGTAGGCGAAGCCCTGCTGCTTGGCCCTGTCTAGCATCTGCGCGTAGATCTCCGGGGTCGCGATGGGCATTGTGCTGCTCCCTGTGGTCCGTCCGGTGTCCGTCCTGTATCCGCCCGGTGTGCCGGTGTCAGCAAAACTCTAATATCCGCCCCCGGCGGCCCGACAGACCGGCCTCGGCGCGCAGGCTGCCCCGGCTTCTGCGTTGCGCCTGCACTGCGTGAAGACGTGCCTGGCACGCCCTGCCATGCTGTACAAAGGGAAGCCTATGGAGCACTACCTGACGACGGCGGGTTACGCGGCCCTGATCTTGTTCGGCTTTCTCGAGGCCGCGTGCATCCCGATCTCCTCCGAGATCACGTTTGGCTTCGCGGGCGTGCTCGCATACGAAGGCCACCTCAACCTGATCCTCGTGATCATCGTGGGAACGCTGGCCGAGCTCGCCGGCTCGTACGCCTCGTACGCGGTCGGCCGGGTCGGCGGTCACCCGCTGGTCCACCGCCTCGGCAGGTACGTGCTCGTGACCGAGGCGGACGTGGCGCGTGCCGAGCGCTTCCTCACCGGCCGCGGGGCGTGGGCGGTGCCTGTCGGCCGCATGATCCCGTTCATCAGGGCTTTCACCTCGATCGTGGCCGGCCTGGTGGACATCCCGCCGCTGCGGTTCGGCATGCTCAGCCTGATCGGCACGCTCGTCTACGCGGTTGTGCTGTCCAGCATCGGCTACGGCCTCGGCAGCGCCTGGAACAGCATCAACCACGGGCTCACGATCGCCGGCTACCTGATCTTCGCTCTCGTGCTGGTCGCCATCGTCGCGTTCGTGGTGTACCGGCTGCGCCAGTTCCGGCGGGAGTCCGCCGCGAACGCGACCCGCACCGAGTCCCGGGAGACCCTGGGCAGCTAGCCCTCCGCTGCTGCGGGCCGCCGTACCACCGCGGGGCCGCGGGAGCTCACGCACCCAGTTCGGCGAGCTCGTAGACCGCGCGATAGGGCAGGCCGCGGTCAAGGACCCGCTGCCTGGCGCCGCGCTCGACGAGAACGGCCACGCCGACCACCTCCGCGCCCGCCTCTTGCAGCGCGTCCACCGCGGTGAGCACGGAACCGCCGGTCGTCGAGGTGTCCTCGACGGCCAGCACCCGGCGGCCGGCCACATCCGGTCCCTCGATCCGCCGCTGCAGGCCGTGTGTCTTCTCGGTCTTCCGCACGACAAACGCGTCAATCGGCGTGCCGCGGCTCGCGGCGGCGTACATCATGGCGCAGGCGACCGGGTCGGCGCCCAGCGTCAGCCCGCCGACCGCCTCGTAGGACAGGTCAGCGGTGGCGTTGAGCAGCACGCGTCCGGCCAGGGGCGCGAGGCGCCCGTCCAGTGTCACCCGGCGCAGGTCGACGTAACTGGTGGCGTGCTGTCCTGACGACAGCACGAAGTCGCCGTGTAGCACGGCCTTGGCCCTGATCCCTGCCAGCAGATCCTCGCGGTCGCCCACAGCATCAGAGCATATAGAGCCTGCCTGGGGACCAAGGTCCGGCAGATGCACGGAAAGGCCAACGCGGATGGCCAGCTTTATTACCCTAGAAGGCAGGGAACAAATCGGCCATCGTGTCCCGATAGCCACTGAACTGTATGTTCCCGCACCGAGGGAAGGGCGGTGTGGCGTGGATCGCTGCGCGCTGTTCGTGGACGCGGGCTATGTGCTAGCGGACGGCGCCATGGCGGTGCACGGCACGCGGCGCCGCGAATCCGTGACCTGGGACTACGCGGGACTGCTGCAGCTCCTCGCCAGCCTGGCCAGCGAACAGTCCGGGCTTCCGCTGTTGCGCTGTTACTGGTACGAGGCAACCGTCGAGGGGCGCCGCAGCGCCGACCATGACGTGCTCGCCGACCTGCCTGGCGTGAAGCTGAGACTCGTCAAGATCCGCCCGGGGCGCCGCGAAGGCGTCGAGGGCGAGATTCACCGTGACCTTACGACGCTGGCGCGGAACCGGGCTGTCAGCGACGCGATGGTGGTCAGCGCCGAAGAAGACCTCGCC
>JASHXJ010000359.1 GCA_030043595.1 Trebonia sp. | reverse complement strand
GCTGACGGGGCCGACCTGGTACTGCCGGCCGGCCAGCTCCTGCGGGTCGCCGCCGACAGCGACTTCCTGGTCATCTGCGCTCAGCTGACCGACCAGACCCGGGGCCTCGTCAATGCCCCGGTGCTCGCGGCGATGAAACCGCACGCGGTGCTCATCAACGTCGCCCGGGGCGAGGAGATCGACGAGGACGCCCTCATCGACGCGGTCACTTCCGGGCG
This sequence comes from Trebonia sp., assembly GCA_030043595.1. Lineage (GTDB taxonomy): Bacteria > Actinomycetota > Actinomycetes > Streptosporangiales > Streptosporangiaceae > Trebonia. The sequence goes on along the minus strand of JASHXJ010000359.1, from coordinate 2,441 downwards.
GATCCGCGGCGCTGTCCTGGACGTCTACGCGGGCGAGCTGGCCGGCCGGCCGCCGCGGCCCGAGCTCACCGCACTGCCTCAGATCCTGCTGACACCGCATATCTCGGGCAGCGGCGACACGAACTTCGCCGAGCCGCTGCGGCGGCTGTTCGCCGGCAACCTGCGGCGCTACCTGGACGGCCAGCCGCTGCTCAACGTGGTCGACCGTGACCGCGGCTACTAGCGGGTGCGCCTTCCCTTGCCTGACTGCGGCGCAGATAGTAGAACGAAGCAGTGGAAAGACAGGCAGCCGTCGCGCTTTACGTGCTCGCGCTGGTAGCCGTCGTGGTCGGCGTGGATGTCCTGCTGTTCAGGCACCACCTCTGGGCGCGGCTGATAGTGAACATCGGGATCGTCCTGATCTTCGCGGCGTTCTATCTGAGGTTCCTGAAGCGTCCATGAGCGCAGCCGCAGTGCGGATCAGTTGCCGGCGGGCCAGCATTGCACCGCCATGACAGACGGGCTGAGCTTCCCCGAGCTGTGCGTGCCGGCGGTGAGCCGCCGGCCAGCGCTGATCCTGCGGCCCTGGCGAGCGGCGGACATCCCCGCACTGGCCGCCGAGATGAGCCGCGAGTACCCCACCGCTGGCATGTGGCCAGGACCGGACGAGCGCCAGGCCAGGGCCGCGCTGCCCGGCGGGGCGCGGAGTCGGACCGGGCCGGCCGGCGAGCGCGCCGCGGCCCGCTGGCTCGTGAGCCAGGATCGCGGCTGGCGCGACGGTGACCGGCTGAGCTTCGCCGTACTGCGGGCGGACGATGCCGGCGGCTGTGTCCTTGCGGGGAATGTGGGACTGAAGAATCGCGAGCAGACCGGCCGGATCGGCGAGCGCGAGACCGCCGAGATCGGCTACTGGACCGCGGTGGCAGCGCGCGGCCGCGGCATAGCCCCGGCGGCGGTCAGGGCGGTGACCGACTGGGTCTTCGATGCGTTCGCCGGGACGACCCTGCGGCAGATCATGCTCGTGCATGATGTCGCCAACCCGGCGTCCTGCCGCGTAGCGGAGAAGGCCGGGTACCCGTTCCGCGAGCTCAGCCCGGCGAATCCGCCGCACTGGCTCACCGACGGGCATATCCACGTGCGAGGCAGGCGGGCTGAAAGTCAGCCTTTGTAGGCGACCGTGCCGTCATCCGCGTGCACCCCCCGTTAGCCTGCCTCGGCCGTGCCCGCTGCTGAGCTGTCTTGGTCGCCCGGCGGGGCACCGGTGGCCAGCCGCGTATCGGCGATGCGGTCCGCCTGCCGAAGGGTCGGCGCATGGCCGAGCACCGCGGTCAGGAAAGGCTCCCGGTCGAGTTCGTACACGGTGGCGGCAGTGCGGGCGATCACGGTGGCGGTGCGCGGGATGGCGCGCAGCAGCGCGATCTCGCCCACTCCTTCGCCGCGGCCGCACCGGCGCAGCAGCCGCCCGTCCTGCACGGCGTCAAGCTCGCCGGCGGCGATCGCGTAGTAGGCATCTCCCGGATCGCCCTGCCGGATGAGGACGGCGCCGGCCGGCAGCTGGACTGGCGTCAGCGCCGCCGCCAGGCCCTCGATCGCGGGTGCGGGCAGGCCGGCGAACAACGGCAGCGAGCGCAGCAGCGCGATCTCCACGACCGGCACCGGGGTCCCGGCGTCGAGGCGGAACACGGCGCGCCCGCCCGGCACGGCCGCCAGCGGCAGCACGACCGCCACCCCAAGCACCGCGAGCCGGCTGCCACCGAGGTGCACCAGCGCGGGCACCAGCAGGGCGCCGAGGGCGTACCCGGCCATCACGAACCCCTCCAGCACCCCGAACACCCGGCCGATCAGCTGCGGCGGAACCGAGCGCTGCAACAGGGTGCGGGCGGCGACCGCGAGCAGCGAATGGCCAGCCCCGGCCAGCGCCAGCAGAGCCACCGTTCCGGCCAGGCCGACGCCGGACGCCAGCGCCGCCAGGCCGCCGCTGAACACCAGCGCCGCACCCAGGATCGGCCCGCCCAGGCGCCGGCCGACAAGGGCCGCGCTGCCGGTAGCGGCCAGCACCGCACCGACACCGAAACCGGACGCGAGGTAACCCGCCCACGCCTGGGAGCGGCCGAGCACGCTGATGGCCACGATCACGACCAGCAGGTCCAGCGCCCCCATCACGACCGCGTCCGCTGACAGCAAGGCCAGCATGAGCCGCAGCCGTGGCTGGCCGGCCGCCAGCCGCAGGCCCTCCCCGACCCCCGCCGCCACGTCCGGAGCTGGCTCCTGCGCCGAGGCCAGCGCCGCCGCGCGCAGCCCGGCGACCAGCAGCGCGGCGACCAGCCCGAGGCCGGCGCACACCACGAACACGCTCCCCACGCCAGCCAGCGAGATCAGCACGCCGGCCAGCAGCCCCGCCGCCGCGAGCCCGGCGGCTTCCAGCCAGCCCACGACCACGTTGGCCGCCGTCAGCTGATCGG
>JASHXJ010000358.1 GCA_030043595.1 Trebonia sp. | reverse complement strand
GCGGTCGCCGCGCTGTGCGGCACCGGCATCGCCGCGTGCGGACCTCGCCCCTGGCCGGCGCGGGTGCGCCGGATCGTCGCCGCGACGGTGCTCTGCTCCGCCGGCTACGGCGCCTTTCTCATGTCCTGGACGGCATCGGGCCCGGTCGTCCTCACCGTGGTGGCGCTGATCGCAGCGGTGGCCGCCGTCGCCCAGCTGCTGCTGCCCGCGGCGGGCAGGGGCGGGCACCTGACCGCGGTCGCGTTCGCCGGTGCCGCCGTGCTGCTGCTGCCCGCGGCGGCGTCCGTGAGCTGCGTCATCGCCGGGCTAGGGCCGTTTGACACCCCGTTCGAGTCGTCGGAAACCGCGCACAATAGCCAGGAGCTGGCCGCCGCCGCGCCCGCCATCACCAGGACGGTCCAGCGGCTGGAACTCCAGACGCCACCTGGTGATGCGCTGTTCGGCACCGACACGTCAGGCCTCGCGCAGACCTACATCCTGTACAGCGGCAGGGAAGTGCTGCCGATCGGCGGCTACCTCGGCAACGTGCCTGCCCCGACGCTGGCCACGCTGCAGGCCGACATCAGCCGCGGCTACGTGCGGGTATTCGTGCTGCCTGTGGTACCGGCGAGCCCGGACCCGCGGGTGCGATGGATCGTGTCGCACTGCACGGAGGAGGGCCGGGGAGCGCCCGGGCGGCCAGTGCAGCTGGCGAACTTCCTCTGCCCAGTCACCAGCGCCCGCTCAGCCGGCACGGTCCGTTCTGGATAATTGTCTTCGTGACCGACCTGGAAGTGATTACCTACCGGCCGGAGCCGGGAGAGTTCGCGTGGACGTTCGGGGGCGCGGCGCCCGTGCGGACGATCAGGACGCCGGCGGCGCTGAGCGTGTACACCGAGGACGCTTTCGGCGGGCGCGTGCGGGACGCGGCCGACCTCGTCTCGCGGCTGAACATCACCGACGTCAACCCGCAGACCGGCCCCTTCTACATCGAGGGTGCCGAGCCCGGGGACACGGTGGCCGTGCACTTCGTCAGCATCGAGCCCGCGCGGGACTGGGGGGCGTCGACGACGGTCCCGCTGTTCGGCGCGCTGACTGGGACTCACCTGACCGCCCTGCTCAATGAGCCACTCGAGGAGGTCATGTGGATCTGGCAGCTCGACGCGGACAAGCGCCTGTGCCGGTTCAGCGCCCGCATGAGCGAGTTCACCGCGGACCTGCCGATGGAGCCGATGCACGGCACCGTCGGCGTGGCACCGGCGAACCGTGAGGTGCGCAGTTCGCTGGTGCCGGACGCGTTCGGCGGGAACATGGACACGCCGGAGATGCGCGCGGGCACCACGTGCTATCTGGGGGTGAACGTGCCGGGCGCGCTGCTGTCCCTCGGCGACGGGCACGCGCGGCAGGGCGAGGGCGAGACATGCGGCGTCGCGGTGGAGACGGCCATGAACACCGTGCTCATCGTCGACCTCGTGAAGGGGCACGCTCCGACGCCCTGGCCGCGGCTGGAGAACGACACGCACATCATGTCGGCGGGCTCGGCGCGCCCGCTGGAGGACGCGTTCCGCATCGCCCAGCACGACATGGTGACCTGGGTCGCGCGGCTGTGCGGGCTCGACCTGCTGGACGCCTACCAGCTGGTCACCCAGGCGGTGGAGTCGCCGCTGGCCAACGTGTGTGACCCAAACTACACATCCATCGCCAAGATGCCTAAAAGGTACCTGCGTACGCCCGTTTTCGACGGTCTGCACGACCAGCTCAGGGCGCTCGCCGCCACCCTCTAAGTCCGCCGGACGGTATCCGCCGGGCCGCCGCACCTCATACTGTGGAGGTGCGACAGCCCGACCCCGACCCCAGACGCCCCAGACGCCCAAACGCCCCGGACGGACGCATGGAACCCGAACCCGCCGTACTCGAAAGCCTGCGTAACGCCGTCGCCGCCATGCCTGACGACGTGCCGCTTCGCCTGCACCTCGCGTCACTGCTGTTGCGCGCGGGCCAGCGTGACGAGGCGATCAGGCACCTAGGCGCGGTGCTGCAGCGCGACCCCGGTAACGCGGAGGCGCTGGCCATGCTCACCGCGCCGGCCCCGGCCGCGGGCCAGCATCCGGCCGCGGCGGCTGGTTCCCCTCTTTCCTCCGAACGAACCCCGCCTTCTCCGGCGGACTCCCCGTCCGCCCCCCGGGTGCCGGACGTGGGGGCTGGCGAGCCGCTGGCCGGGGAGCCGCTCGGGGACCCGCCCGGGGACCCGCTCGGCGGGCAGCCGTCGGCCTCCGCCGACGACGCGACGGCGAGCTACGACTGGTCGCAGGCCGAAAGCGAGCTGCGCGACGTGCTCCCCGCGATGTTCGTCGGCGACGCGGGATCCACATCGGCCGGGATCGAGGAGGCGCGGGCCTACGACGCGGAGCGCGCCGGGCTGACGCTCGCCGACGTGGCCGGCATGACCGAGGTCAAGCAGCGGCTCGAGGCGGCGTTCCTCGCCCCGATGCGCAACCCCGAGCTGCGCAAGCTCTACGGCAAGTCGCTGCGCGGCGGGCTGCTGCTGTACGGGCCGCCGGGGTGCGGGAAGACGTTCGTCGCCCGCGCGGTGGCCGGGGAGCTCGGCGCGCGGTTCATCACCGTGTCGTTCGCCGACCTGGTCGACATGTTCGTCGGCCGCAGCGAGCGGAACATCCACGAGCTCTTCGAGGTCGCCCGTCGCAACGCCCCCTGCGTGCTGTTCCTTGACGAGGTGGACGCGATCGGCCAGAAGCGCTCACAGCTGCGGAACACGCCGATGCGCTCGGCGGTGAACCAGCTCCTGCTCGAGCTCGACGACGTGGCGTCCGACAACACCGGGGTGTTCCTGCTCGCGGCGACCAACCACCCGTGGGACGTGGACAGCGCGTTGCGGCGGCCTGGCCGGTTCGACCGGACGCTGCTTGTGCTGCCGCCGGACGGGCCAGCGCGTGAGGGCGTGTTCCGGTATCACCTGCGCGACCGGCCGGTCGCCGGGATCGACCTGGGCAAGCTGGCCAGGATCACCGACGGGTATTCCGGCGCCGACATCGCGCACATCTGCGAGACCGCCGCCGAGCGCGCGCTGCTTGACTCGGTCCGCCGCGGCGAGCCGCGGCTGATCGGGCAGGCCGACCTGGAGGCGGCCACCGCCGAGGTGAAGCCGTCGCTTGGCACCTGGTTCGACACCGCGCGGAACGTCGCGCTGTTCGCCAACGAAGGCGGCGCTTACGATGATCTAGTGGCATACCTGCGGAAGCGTCGGCTGATTTAACGGAATAGGCGATTTGACGGAACTCACCCAGGAGCTGGCGCGCGCCGCCACGATGCTCGACCTCGGGCGCTATGACGAGGCTTCGAGCCTGCTTGCGCGCGTTGTCGCCGCCGAGCCTGGCTCCTCGCGCGCGTGGTGCCTGTTCGCCCGCGCGCACCTCGGCGCGGACCGCTACCAGGCCGCGGTCGAGGCGGCCAACCGGGCCGCGGCGATCGAGCCGGCCGAGGAGTGGCCGCACCGGCTGGCCAGCAACGCGCTGATGCACCTCGGCAACCACGCCGAGGCGCTACGCGCTGCCAACGAGTCACGGCGGCTGGCCCCGTCGTACTGGCAGACCCACGTCTGCGTCGCGCAGGCCGCGCTCGCCGCCTCCCAGCCGTCCCTGGCGGCCGCGGCCGCGGCGGAGGCGCGCAGGCTCGCCCCGAACGAGCCCGACGTGCACTTCCTGTCGGGCAAGGTGGCGCTGGCACGGGGCGACCTGGAGGGCGCCCGCACGCACCAGGAACGCGCGCTGGCCCTCGACCCAGCGCACAGCGGGGCGATGAACGAGCTCGGCCGGATCCGGCTGCGGCGGCATGACACCGCCGGCGCGATCAGGCACTTCATCAGCGCGGCCCGCGCCACGCCGGGCGAGCACATCTACAGCAGGAACATCGACGTGGTCATCTTGCGGACCGTGTCGCGGATGATCTACGTCTTCGTGCTGATCGCGCTGATACTGCTGTGGGTGCCCGCGGTCGCGCACGTGGATAGGTTCCCGTTCGCCGTCGGCTTCGGCGTCCTGGCGCTGCTCACCGTGCTGAGCTTCCTGGTGATGGTGCTGCGGATGCCGCGGGAGGCGCGGCGCCTGGTCGGCCGGACGATGCGCACCCGGCGGGTGGCGACCGCGCTCGCGGTCGCCGTCGGTGGCGTCGCCGTCGCGTTCGCGGCCGTCGCGTTCGTCCCGTCTGCGGAGCTTCCGCAGACCCTGCCGATCGCCGTGATCGTCACCATCGCCGCCCGGGTGGCCGCCACCGCCAGGCTGCGTTCGCCGATGGGCAAAAACCAGCCAACCGCGCCCGCGGGCAAGGGGCAGCCGGGTTCCCCGGCCGGCCGGAACCGGCCGGGTCCGCCTGCTGGCGGGAACGAGCCGGGCTCGCCTTTCGGCAGCGCGGGCTCCCCCGCCGACCGGAACCAGCCGGGCTCCCCGACACGCCGCTGACCTTTCAGGCAGGTAACAGGCCCGTTGCGGAAGTATTGACTTGCCTGGCCACGGGGCATCCAATGGGCACCAAAGACGAGGCAGCCACGGGTGAGGGAGCCAGCCGATGACGAATCTGGCAGCAGTCCTGCCGAATGCCTGCGCGGATCACGGTGATCGCGCCGCCATCAGGCAAGACGACCTGACGTTGAGCTATGCCGGGCTCACCGCGGCGG
>JASHXJ010000357.1 GCA_030043595.1 Trebonia sp. | reverse complement strand
GGCCTGGCGGCGCTCCGCAGGGAACTCAACGGCCTGGTCGGCGCCTGGAGCCACCGGACGGGCCAGGCGCACGGCGTCATTCATGCCGAACTGCGCCGCGCGTGCGGCGGCCCGGCGCTCGCGCAGGCGAGCGGCGATCAGATCCGTGCCCGGATCGCCATGATCCGCCAGTGGGCCATCACGGGCCGCTAGCTAGTGACGGGCGTGCCCTCAGTCAGCGTCACGCCCGCGTCGCGCAGCGCCGCGATCGCTTCGGCAGTGGTACGCGGGTCGACCCCCGCGGTCAGGCCGAGCAGGACCCGGGTGCCGAATCCGGCCGCCGCGGCGTCGGCCGCCGTCGCGCGCACGCAGTAATCCGTGGCGATGCCCACGACGTCGACCTGGTCGACGTCGTGGGTGCGGAGCCAGTCGGCCAGTGGTGTTCCGTTCTCGTCGACGCCCTCGAAACCGCTGTAGGCGGCGGCGTGCGCACCCTTGCGGAACACCGCCTCGATGCCGGACGTCACGAGATCGGGGTGGAAGTGAGCCCCGGGTGAGCCGGCGACGCAGTGCCGAGGCCAGGACTGCCAGTAGTCCGGGTTATCGGAAAAGTGGCTGCCGGGATCGATGTGGTAGTCAGTGGTCGCTACCACATGCGCGTAGCCGTGGTCCGGCGAGGCGAGCAGCGAGCTGATGGCCCGGGCCACCGCGCCGCCGCCCGCGACCGCGAGCGAGCCGCCTTCGCAGAAGTCATTCTGCACGTCGACGATGATGAGCGCGCGCACGATCCCTACCGTATCGTGCTCACTCGCCCACCTCAGCGGGCGTGCCCGCGGTGATCCGCAGCAGCTCGCGGAACGACGTCGGGAACACCGTGTGCGGATGACCGGCCGCCGCCCAGATGACGGCGTACCGCGACAGCCAGGTGTCCACCAGGGTCTGGATGGGCGCCGGATGCGCCACCGGCGCGACTCCGCCGATCGCCTGGCCGGTCCAGTCACGGACGGACTGCGGGTCCGCGCGCGCGACGACCGACGCGCCGACGAGAGCGGCCACCCGGGACGTGTCCACCCGGTGCGCGCCGCTGGTCATCACGAGCAGCGGCGCGCCGTCGGCCGCGAACACGAGGCTGTTGGCGATGGCGCCGACGTCACAGCCAAGCTGCGCGGCGGCCGCCGCCGCAGTCGGCGCTGGCTCGGGCAGCTCGCGCACCTCGCCGGTGACGTCCAGCGCCTTGAGAACGCCTGCGAACCGTGAGAAATCGACCGCCACGCCGCCCACGCTACCGGCGCCCCGGCGCAAGCGCGAAGCATTTCGGCCCGGCGCCTCGCGTGCCCCACGGGGTACAGCCGCTCAGGCTCCCCAGCCGGCCGCCCGCGACCGTTCCCGCAAACTTGGCAGCCACATAGGACCCGAGCGGCATGGACAAAAGGGATAAATTGGGGCGACTGCGGTGCCTCTCGGGTCCTAAGTGGGGCTCGTCTCAGCATTCGAGACGGTCGCCTGGGGGCGACTACCGCATGGGTAGGCGGGAGCGTCGCGCGCGAGCGTCCCGCGCGTCCCGCGCCGGCTCCCCGGTGCGTCCCGCGCCGTGTCCCCGTGCGTCCCGCGCGTCCCGCACCGGGTCCCCCGGGCGGGCGGGTGCCAGCGCTCGCGGCTCAGTCCTCACCGCCGTCTGGGTCCCAGACCGTGGGAATCGCCGGATACCCGCGCGACAGCTGCAGCGCGTAGGCCGGCAGCTCGGCCAGGACCGCCTGATGGCGCACCCGCGCCGCGGAAAGCGGCTCCCGGCCGACGATCTTCCCCTCGCGCACGAGTTCCTGCAGCAGGACGCGGTCCGCCGGGCCGGGGTCCGGAGGCGCCAGGCTGATCCGCTCGGTCAGCGCCTCCCCGGTGTCGGTGCGGTGCCGCACGGCCCACTTGCGCCCGCCGCGTCCGGGCTTGCCGACCGACCGCTTCGCGACGGGCCGCAGCTCACCGCCCGCGGCGGAACGGCCGCCAGCCACGTCTCCGTCCGAACGCGCGACCAGCTTGTATACCAGCGCCATGGTCGGCGCTCCCGAACCGGTGACCAGCGACGTGCCCACGCCGTACCCGTCCACCGGCGCGACGGCGAGGCCGGCGATGGAGTGCTCGTCCAGGTCCCCGGTCAGGATGATCCGGGTGCCTGTCGCGCCCAGCGAGTCCAGCAGCGAGCGGACCGCGGCCGCCACTGTCGGCAGGTCGCCGCTGTCGATTCGCACCGCGCCCAGCGAGGGGCCGGCCACCTCGATCGCCGTGCGCACCGCCCGCTGCACGTCATAGGTGTCTACCAGCAGGGTCGTCGCCGTGCCCAGCGACGACACCTGCGCGGAGAACGCGTGCCGCTCGCTGTCGTGCACAAGGGTGAACGCGTGCGCCGCGGTCCCGCTGGACGGCACCCCGTACACGAAACGCGCGCGCAGGTTGGACGTGGACGCGAAGCCCGCGATGTAGGCGGCCCGGGCCGCGGCCACGGCGGCCTCCTCGTGGGTGCGCCGGGAGCCCATCTCGATCAGCGGCCGCCCGCCGGGAGCCACCCCGCCGGCCGCGGTCACCATCCGCGAGGCCGCCGAGGCGATCGCGCAGTCGTGGTTCAGGATCGACAGGACCAGCGTCTCCAGCACCACCGACTCGGCGAACGTGCCCTCGACCACGAGGATGGGCGATCCGGGGAAGTACACGTCCCCTTCGGCGTATCCCCAGATGTTTCCGCCGAAACGATAGGATGCCAGGAAACGGAGCGTGGTTTCGTCCACGATCCGGTCTTCCCGCAGGAATGACAGTTCCTCCGGGCCGAAGCGGAACCGCTCGATCGAGTCGAGCAGCCGCCCGGTGCCGGCGACCACACCGTACCTGCGGCCATGTGGCAGGTGGCGGGCGAATACCTCGAATACCGCGCGGCGGTGCGCGGCACCGCTGTGCAGCGCGGCCTGGAGCATGGTGAGTTCATAGTGGTCAGTCAGCAGGGCGGTTCCCGTCGCGCCGTGCCGCGCCGCGGGACCACCGAACCCACCCGAGTCGGGGGGTTCGCTGTTCTCCGGATAGATCACAGGTGGAAGACTACGTACAGGGAGGTGCGTGCGAGTGAGCGTGGCACCCGCTGAGGTAGATCTGCCGCGGTCAGCGGACGAGACGGTGCCGGACAAGCCGTGGGTCACGATCGTGTGGAACGACCCCGTCAACCTGATGTCCTACGTGACGTACGTCTTCGAGCACGTCTTCGGCTACTCGCGCCCGAAGGCAGAAAAGCTGATGCTCGACGTGCACCATAAGGGCAAGGCCGTGGTAGCGGTCGGCACTCGCGAGGCCATGGAGCACAATGTCGAAGTGCTGCACGGCTACGGCTTGTGGGCCACCGTCCGCCAGGACAAGTAACAGCACGAGTAATCAGGACAAGTCACCCGAGATGGAGATGTTCCGGCCGACCAAGGACGGCGGCGCCAGCGTCTGGCTGTCCGCCGGCGAGGCGTCGCTGCTGCGCACGCTCGTCGTCCCCGTGATGGAGCTGCTCGGCGAGAGCACAAGACCCGCTATGCCCGTCAGCGTCCTCGACGAGCTGGAGAGCCTCCTGGAGGCGGACGAGCCGCAGCCGCCGCAGGACCCGGTGCTCGCCCGGCTGCTGCCCGACGCCTATCCCGACGACCCGGAGGCGGCGGGCGAGTTCCGCAGGTACACCGAGTCCAGCCTGCGCGAGGCGAAGAAGTACTTCGCGCAGACCCTGCTCGACACGCTGCCCCAGAAAGGGGGGCGGGTGAAGCTGACCGGTGAGCAGGCCAGGGACTGGCTGCGGGCGCTGAACGACGTGCGACTGATGTTCGGCGTACGGCTTGAGGTAACAGAGGACTTCGAGGAGCAGCTCGCGGCCCTCGACCCGGGAGACCCGAAGGTCGCGGCTTTCGAGGTGTACGGCTGGCTCGGTGCCGTCCAGGAGTCGCTGGTCCAGGCCCTCGCCCGGTGACATCCCGCAGAGCATCCCGCGGAACCATCCAGCAAAATCGATCGATAAGACAGGTATCCTGGCCGATCATGCTCACGATCTCCCGCGACCTCTACGAGAAGATCATCGCGCACGCCCGCGCTGACCACCCGGACGAGGCGTGCGGGGTGATCGCCGGCCCGGCGGGCAGCGACCGCCCGCAGCGGTTCATCCCGATGGTGAACGCCGAACGCTCGCCCACCTTCTACCGGTTCGACTCGGCTGAGCAGCTCAAGGTCTGGCGCGAGATGGACGACCGGGACGAGGAACCGGTGGTGATCTACCACTCGCACACGGCCACGCAGGCGTACCCGTCGCGCACGGACATCTCCTACGCCAGCGAGCCACAGGCGCACTACGTCCTAGTATCTACGCGGGATGAGCAGGACACCGAGTTCCGCTCGTACCGGATCTCCGACGCAGAGGTCACCGAGGAATCCGTCCAGGTGGCGGAATGATCCGCCGCCAAACCGGGTTCCCATGCAAGGCGTCTTAAGTTCACGAGGAGCGTTGTCCCATGGCCATTGAGGTTCGCATCCCGACGATCCTGCGCAGTTACACCGGCGGCGCCAAGGCGGTGCAGGGCTCCGGGAGCACCCTGGGCGAGCTGCTGATCAACCTGGACGCCGAGCACGGCGGCCTGCGCGCCCGGCTGGTCGACGGCGAGAACCTGCGCCGGTTCGTCAACGTGTACCTGAACGACGAGGACGTCCGCTTTCTCGGCGGACTCGATACCCCGGTTTCCGACGGTGACACGGTGACGGTACTGCCGGCCGTGGCTGGCGGGTCCGTGTCCGGTTAAGGCCCCTTTTATCCCGAACGGTCCGTTCCGATGCGCTACGACTCGCTCCTTGACTCACTCGGCAACACCCCGCTCGTCGGGCTTCCCGCGTTGTCCCGACTGCCGACGTGCGGTTGTGGGCCAAGCTGGAGGACCGCAACCCGACCGGTTCTGTGAAGGACCGCGCGGCGTTCTTCATGGTCGAGCAGGCAGAGAAGGACGGGCTGCTACGGGCCGGCTCGACGATCCTCGAGCCGACCTCGGGGAACACGGGCATCTCGCTGGCCATGGTGGCCAAGCTGCGCGGCTACAAGCTGATCGTGGTGATGCCGGAGAACACCAGCGAGGAGCGCCGTCAGATCCTGCGCATGTACGGCGCGCAGATCATCTCCTCGCCGGCGGCCGGCGGGTCGAACGAGGCGGTCCGGCTGGCCAAGCGGCTGGCCGCCGAGCACCCGGAATGGGTCATGCTCTACCAGTACGGCAACGAGGCGAACGCGCGGGCGCACTACGAGACGACGGGCCCGGAGATCCTCGCCGACCTGCCGACCATCACGCATTTCGTGGCGGGCCTCGGGACGACCGGCACGCTGATGGGGACGGGGCGCTACCTGCGGGAGAATGTCCCGTCCGTTCGGATAATCGCGGCCGAGCCCAGGTACGGCGAGCTCGTCTATGGCCTGCGGAACGTGGACGAGGGCTTTGTTCCCGAGCTCTACGACGAGTCGGTGCTGACCACGAGGTTCTCGGTGTCCTCCACGGACGCGCTGCGGCGGACCCGCGAGCTGCTGGCGGAGGAGGGCATCTTCGCCGGCATCTCGGCCGGGTGCGCGCTGCACGCGGGACTGGCGATGGCGCAGCAGGCAGTCAAGGCGGGGGAGCGGGCCGACATCGTGGTCCTGGTCGCGGACGGCGGCTGGAAGTACCTGTCCACTGGCGCCTACGGCGGCACGCTCGAGGAGGCCGAGCAGCGGCTCGACGGCCAGCTCTGGGCTTAAGTCACGGCCCGCTCATGACTGGCTGCGGTCTGGCCGACAAGGCAGAATGAGTCGCATGCGCCTTACCGTGGTGGGTTGCGCCGGAAGTTTTCCCGGACCGGACAGCGCCGCATCGTGTTATCTCCTTGAGGCAGAGGGATTCCGCCTCGTCGTTGAGCTCGGCAATGGGTCTCTCGGCTCGCTGCAGAAATACATCGGCCTCTTCGACGTCGACGCGATCTGCCTCAGCCATCTGCACGCCGATCACTGCGTCGACCTGTATTCGTACTCGATCGCGCGAACATATTCTCCCGCCGGGCCGCAGCCGCCGCTGCCGGTGTACGGGCCTGCGGGCACCTGCGAGCGGATCGGGTTCATCCACAGCGCGCGCGGCGACGACGACGGGCTGATGAAACGATTCACGTTCGAAACGCTCGCCCCCGGGACGATCGAGATCGGGCCGTTCCGCGTCACGACCGCGCACATGAACCACCCGGTCGAGACGTTCGGCTTCAGGTTCAGCCACGACGGCCGGTCGATCACGTATTCCGGCGACACGGGCGAGACCGCGGAACTGGTGCCGCTGGCCAGCGGTGCGGACGTCTTCCTGTGCGAGGCGGCGTTCCTCGACGGGCCGGACCTGCCGCCGGACCTGCACCTGACCGCCAGCCAGGCGGCCGGCTACGCCACCCGGGCCGGAGCCGGGCAGCTGGTGCTCACCCACCTGCAGCCGTGGAACGCGGCCGATGCGGCCATCCGCGAGGCGGCCGCCTTCGGCGGCGAGTTCGTCCTGGCGTTCGCTGGCCAGCGGATCGAGCTCGGCTAGCCGGGAACCAGCACGTGCACGCTGCCCAGGCGGCGTCCGTTAGCAGCTCACGCCGCCGCCCCGCGGCATCCACCCCGGGTTCACGCTGCCGCCGCAGCCCCGATCGGGGTCCACGCTCCACTATCTGTCACGTCAACCACATTCGCGGTGATTTCCATCAGCTCTCACACCAGTAAGCCACCGAGGTGATTACCATCTGCCGCACCAGTCCCTGCTGTTGTCTTTGTATGCGCGCCGCCCACTTCGGCGCCCGATTTGCCCTGGTATGTCGTGCGGAACTCAGGCTCTGTCTCTGTTTATGGGGTGCTGTTACCTGCTGTGACCGTTGCGGCTGGGGGCTGGCAGCGGTCTGGTGATGTGGGGGGGGGTGGCCACGGCCGTTCTGTGAGGATCTGGATCGACCAAGATTCCTGATCGTCGCGAACGGCCGTGGGAGGCCCATTGTGCTGCACGAGGTCGCCGGAGGCGAGGCTGTCCTGCTGGTTATGCTGTTCCCGCAGCTGGCGGGCCTGGAGATCGTGCGGGCGGAGGACCTGGGGGCCGGCGGGGTGCGGATC
>JASHXJ010000356.1 GCA_030043595.1 Trebonia sp. | reverse complement strand
CCCGCGGTGCGGCTATGTCTTCGACCGCTGCCTGCACGACGAGCCGGTGCTGCACCCGGTCGGCGAAAGCGGCGCGCACACGTCGGCCTGCTGGCTGCCGGCCGCGGCCGCCGGGCTGTCAGAAAAGGCCGAAGAGCTGCGCGAGGAGACAACCCGCGAGCAGCGCGGCGCGGAGGCGGCGGCCGTAGCAGCCACGGTCGGTGCCGAGATTTTCGCGGACGGGGCGGACGGCGCCGACGGCGACGGGAGCGTGGCCTGATGGCAGCCGACGACGTCCTCGTCCGGGTGGAGAACGTGGTCAAGTACTTCCCAGTCAAGGCGGGCGGGCTGTTCCGGCACACCGTGGGGCACGTGCACGCGGTCGACGATGTTTCCCTGGTCATCGAGCGCGGCAAGACGCTCGGCCTGGTCGGCGAGACCGGCAGCGGCAAGTCGACGCTGGCCCGCTGCGTCGCCGGCCTGCTCCCCGTGACATCCGGCCGGGTGACCTTCGACGGCCGGGACATCACCAAGCTGTCGCGCGGCGCGATGCGCCCGCTCCGCCGCGAAGTGCAGATGATCTTCCAGGACCCGTACTCGTCGCTGAACCCACGGCGGCGGGTCGGGTCGATCATCGGCGACCCGTTCGCCATCCACAAGATCGCGACCGGCAGCGAGCGCAAGCGCCGGGTGCAGGAGCTCATGGAGCGGGTGGGGCTCAACCCGGAGCACTACAACCGGTTCCCCTCGGAGTTCTCCGGCGGCCAGCGGCAGCGCATCGGCGTGGCCAGGGCGCTCGCGCTGCGGCCGAAGCTGATCATCTGCGACGAGCCGGTGTCGGCGCTCGACGTGTCGATCCAGGCCCAGGTACTCAACCTGCTGTCCGACCTGCAGAAAGACTTCGGGCTCAGCTATCTGTTCATCGCGCACGACCTCGAAGTCGTGCGTCACGTCAGCGACCGGGTCGCGGTCATGTACCTGGGCCGCGTCGGCGAGGCGGGTCCCAAGGACGCGCTGTACAACCGGCCCAGGCACCCGTACACGGTGGCGCTGCTGTCGGCGGCACCCGCCGCCGACCCGGACACGGCGGCCGCGCGGCAGCGGGTGATCCTGACCGGCGACGTGCCCTCGCCGATCGACCCCCCCGCGGGATGCCGCTTCCACCCGCGCTGCCCCAAGGCGCAGCCGCTGTGCGCGACGGAGGAGCCACGGCTCGTTCCGGATATGGCGGCGGAACCGGCCGCGGACGGGGACGGCGACTCCGGCGCGGCCACCGCGGGGACGGCCGGCGAGAACGTCCACCTGACCGCCTGTCACTTCCCGGTCGCGGCCGGCGAGAACCTCGCCGCCGCCGCCAGCAGGGAGTTCGCGTGAGCATCGTCCACGAGATCGAGCTCGAGGCCCAGTCTGCCGTCGCCCCGGTCCAGGGGCGCAGTCAGTGGCAGCTGACCTGGCGCCGGCTGCGCGGCGACAGGGTGTCCATGGTCGCGCTGGTCGTCATCGTGATCATGGTCGTGCTCGCGATCGCCGCTCCGGTGTTCGCCGCGCTCACCGGCCACCCGCCGAATGTGGCGTACCCGGTCACCGGCGAGAACGCGGCGGGCAACCCGGTCGGGCCGTTCACCAACGGCTTTATCCTCGGCACCGACAGCACCGGCCGTGACCTGCTGGTCCGGATCCTTTACGGCGCGCGCGTCTCGCTGTTCGTGGGCGTGGTGACAACGTTCATCGCTACCGCGCTCGGCGTGGCGATCGGCCTGATGGCCGGGTACTTCGGCGGGATCGCCGATACGGTGCTCGCCAGGTTCACCGACGCGGTGCTCGCGTTCGCGTACGTGGTGCTCGCGATAGCACTGGCGGTGGTGTACGGGCCGAGCCTGACGATCATCATGCTCGTCATCACGTTCTTCTCCTGGGCCGGCATCGCGCGCATCGTGCGCGGCCAGACCCTGTCGATCAAGGAGAAGGAGTACATCGAGGCGGCGCGGTCGCTCGGCGCCGGGCCGTTCCGCATCATGTTCTTCGACATCCTGCCGAACCTGCTCGCCCCGGTGCTGGTCGTCGGCACGCTGTACATCCCGCAGGCGGTGGTCTTCGAGGCCACGCTGTCCTTCCTCGGCCTGGGCGTGCAGCCGCCGACCGCGAGCTGGGGGAACATGCTGGCCGACGCGTCGAACTTCTACCAGGTGGCGTGGTGGTACGTGGTCTTCCCCGCCGCCGCGCTGCTGATCACGACGCTCGCGTTCAACCTGCTCGGCGATGGCATCAGGGACGCGATGGACCCGCGCACCGAGCGCCTGCTCGCCGCCAGGCGGCTGCGCCGCAAGAACAGGAAGAAGCGGAAAACCGGCGTCGCCGGCACCGGGCCCAACCCGGACTTCCCCGACCCCGTGCATGTCGGGCAGATACCGTAGGCTCACGGACAGGCGGACACATGGCTATCGTCGGTTACCTGGTCCGGCGCATCCTCACCGGGATCGTCGTGGTGTGGCTGGTCGCCACCGCCGCGTTCTTCCTCTTCTTCGCACGGCCGGTCGAGACGGTCGCGCGGCTGCTCGCGGGGCATGCCGCGACACCGCAGGTCATCACCGAGGTGATCACGAACCTCGGCCTGAACCAGCCGATCTTGACCCAGTACTGGCGCTTCGTCGACGGGCTGCTGCACGGGAACCTCGGGTACTCGTACTACAGCCAGGAGTCCGTGAACACGATCCTGAAGCAGGACCTGCCCCCGACGGTCTCGCTGGTGATCGGCGGCACGATCCTGTGGCTCATCGCCGGGCTGTCGGTCGGGATCATCAGCGCGACCCGGGCGCGCAGCCTGTTCGACCGGGCCTCCAACGTCGCGGTGCTCATCGGCCTGTCGATGCCGGTGTTCGTCATCGGCGAGCTGCTGATCCTCGTCGTGTTCCTGCCGCTGAACGAGCACGGCATCACCTGGATCGACACCGGCTACTCGGGTCCGACGTCCGGGCTGGGCAGCTTCTTCGGGCACATGGTGCTGCCCTGGATCACGCTGGCGTCCGTGCAGGCCGCGGTCTACACCCGGCTGTCCCGTGGCCAGCTGCTCGACACCCTCGGCGAGGACTACATCAGGACCGCGCGCGCGAAGGGCCTGTCCGAGCGGCGGGTGATCTTCCGGCACGCGGTGCGGGCCGCGCTCACGCCGGTGGTGTCCCAGCTCGGCGTGGACGTCGGGCAGCTGCTCGGCGGCGTGTTCGTCGTGGAGATCGTCTTCGGCCTCGGCGGCATCGGTCAGGCCACCGTCCAGGCGGTCGACCAGGACAACCTCCCGGTGATCATCGGGTTCGTCATCATCGCCGCCGTGTTCGTCGTGGTCGCGAACATCATCGTCGACCTGCTCTACGCGGCGCTGGACCCGCGCGTCCGCATAACCTGACGGCATGGCCTCCCGCACGACGAGCGCCCCCGTGACCAGTGAAGGCCGCGAGGTGCTGCGGCTCGTCCCGCCGGTCATCCTGTGGTGGATATGGGTGGCGTTCGCCGCCCTCAACGTCGCGGACTTCGCGATCCAGGGGGTGTCGTCGCCGCGGTTCGGCGCCGTCGTGTCGGCTGTGCTGCTGCTGGTCAGCGGGCTGATGTTCACGCTGGCGCTGCGGCCCCGGGTCATCTCGGATGCGGCGGGCCTGTCCGTGGTGAACCCGTTCCGGGTGCATCGCCTGCCGTGGCGGCTGATCCTGACGGTGGACGCGGGGGAGTGGGTACGCGTGCACTACGCCGCCGACGGGCCCCCGGCGGCCAGCGAGCCGGCAGCGCACAGCGGCGAGCCGGCAGCGCACGCCATCGAGCCGGCAGCGCGCACCAGCGCGGGGGCGAAGACAGTGCACTGCTGGGCGCTGTACGTCTCGGCCGGCGCGCGCCGGAAGACCGCGCGCGCCACCGC
>JASHXJ010000355.1 GCA_030043595.1 Trebonia sp. | reverse complement strand
TGGTGGCCGGCGCCACCGGCTCCGGCAAGTCGGTGTGCCTGAACGGGCTGATCATCTCTGTCCTCACCCGCGCCACGCCGGACGAGGTACGGCTGATCCTCATCGACCCCAAGCGGGTTGAGCTGTCTATCTACGAGGGCGTCCCGCACCTGATCACGCCGATCATCACCAGCCCGAAAAAGGCCGCCGAGGCCCTGGAGTGGGTGGTCGGCGAGATGGAGCGCCGGTACGACGACCTGGCCGCGCCCGGATTCCGGCATGTGGACGACTTCAACAAGGCGGTCCGGTCCGGCAAGCTGACCGCGCCGCCTGGGTCCGAGCGCGTCTACGAGCCTTACCCCTACCTGGTGACGATCGTGGACGAGCTCGCCGACCTGATGATGGTGGCGCCGCGGGACGTGGAAGACAGCGTCGTGCGGATCACCCAGCTGGCCCGGGCCGCCGGCATCCACCTGGTGCTGGCCACCCAGCGGCCGTCCGTGGACGTGGTGACCGGCCTGATCAAGGCGAACGTGCCGTCGCGGCTGGCGTTCTCTACGTCGTCCCTGGCCGACTCCAGGGTCATCCTGGACCAGCCAGGCGCGGAGAAGCTGGTCGGGCAGGGCGACGCGCTGTTCCTGCCGATGGGCGCCTCCAAGCCGATCCGGCTGCAGAACGCGTTCGTCTCCGAGCGGGAGATCCGGGATATCGTCGCGCACTGCAAGAAGCAGGCCGAGCCGGCCTACCGCCACGATGTCCAGGCGGCCCACGAGAAGACCCGCGACATCGACCCCGACATCGGCGATGACCTGGAGTTGCTCCTCCAGGCGGCCGAGCTGGTCGTGACGACGCAGTTCGGCTCCACCTCGATGCTCCAGCGCAAGCTGCGCGTGGGGTTCGCTAAGGCCGGCCGGCTGATGGACCTGCTGGAAAGCCGGGGTATTGTCGGCCCAAGCGAAGGTTCCAAAGCACGGGATGTACTGATCAGGCCGGACGACCTCGATGAAGTGCTCACTGCGTTGCGGGGCGGGTAGCGGGGGGTATAACTGGCGTGCCCTGAGGGCAGCGTCCAGGCGGTCGCGGGGCGTCGGCCGATTCCGGGCGGCGACTCCGTCGGCTCACTCCTGTGACGCTGTGTGGCGAAAGATGTACACGGGGTAGAAGTATCCACGGCGAGTTTCCTGGAGGCGCGGCGTGAGCATCGGTGACACCCTGGCGGACGCTCGACGTCAGGCCGGTCTCACTGTTACGCAGGTAAGCCAGCAGACCCGGATCAGGGAGTCGATCATCCGGGCCATCGAGCAGAACGACTTCTCGCCGTGCGGCGGCGACTTCTACGCTCGCGGGCACATCCGCTCGATCGCCAGCGTGGTCGGTACGGACCCGGTGCCGCTTATCAGGGAGTACGACGAGGAACACGGCCCGCCCGGCGCGATGCGGGCGTCCCAGGTGTTCGAGCCGGCCACCCCGATCCGGATCAGGGAACCCAGGCGATTCGGGTGGGGCAAGGTGGCCGCCGTGCTGCTGCTGGCAGTGATCGGCTTCGGCGCGTACCGCCTGGTGTCGGCGCACAGCACGCACAACACCGCCACCCCCACAGCGACGGTCCGGCCGACGGCGCCCACGGCGCACCCCACCGCCAAGCCGCACGTCAGCACGGCGCCGACGCCGGTCACGCATAAGCCGTCGGCACCGGAGGCGGTCATCAAGCTGGTCGCGACCGAGAACTGCTGGGTGAGCCTGAGCAACGCCAGCGGGCAGCAGCTCTTCCAGGGCACCGTCCTGGCCGGGAACACCATGACCTGGCGGGAGAAGCACCCGGTCAGCATGGTGATAGGCAACCCGGGAGGCATCGTGCTCACTGTGAACGGCAAGACCGAGACGCTGAGCACGGTGCAGGTGGACACGCTCACCATCAACCCGTCAAGCAAGACGATGGTGACGATCTCCGGGCCGTCCGGGACGGTCACGGCCGTCGGGGCGTCGGAACCGTAGCAGGCGGCGGTGACCCAAGGGCACCGCGCGATCACGTACCCTCTCGGTGTGCCTAATTCCCGTACCGTCAGCCTTGTCACTCTCGGCTGTGCACGCAACGAGGTTGACTCGGAAGAGCTGGCCGCGCGCCTTGCGGCCGGCGGCTGGACGCTGCGGGGCGAGGGCGAGGACGCGGACGTCATCCTGGTCAACACCTGCGGCTTCATCCAGGCCGCCAAGCAGGAGTCCATCGACGAGCTGCTCGCCGCCGCGGAGTCCGGTGCCCAGGTGGCCGCCGTGGGGTGCCTCGCCGAGCGATATGGAGCCGAGCTCGCCGCCGAACTGCCTGAGGCGCAGGTACTGAGCTTCGATGATTACCCGGACATCGCCGCCCGCCTGGCGGACGTGCTGGCCGGCAAGCGCCGCCCCGCCCACGTCGCCAGGGACCGCCGGACGCTGCTGCCCGTAAGCCCGGTGCAGCGCCAGGCAGGCTCGGCGGGACGGGCAGTCCCGCCGAGCGGGGGCCAGCTGGGTGAAAGGCGGGACGGGCAGTCCGCCCTTGACGGGAGGGTCACCGGGGGGGTTGTCCCCCCGGGGGTGGCAGAGTTCCGGCGACGGCTGTCCGGCGGCGTGACCGCGCCGCTGAAGATCGCGTCCGGCTGCGACCGCAGGTGCACGTTCTGCGCGATCCCGACGTTCCGCGGCGCGTTCGTCTCCCGGCGGCCGCATGAGCTGCTGGCCGAGGCCGAATGGCTCGCCGCCGACGGTGTCCGCGAGCTGCTGCTCGTGAGCGAGAACTCGACCTCCTACGGCAAGGACCTCGGCGACCTGCGGCTGCTGGAGACCGTACTGCCGGAGCTGGCGAAGGTGGACGGCATCGCCCGGGTCCGCGTCAGCTACCTGCAGCCCGCCGAGGTCAGGCCGGGCCTGATCGACGTGATGACGTCGGCCCCTGGCGTGGTGCCGTACTTCGACCTGTCGTTCCAGCACGCGAGCGGCCCGGTGCTGCGGGCGATGCGGCGGTTCGGCGACCGGGTGCGGTTCGGCGACCTGGTCGACCGCGTCCGCCAGGCCTGCCCGCAGGCCGGCATCCGGTCCAACTTCATCGTCGGCTTCCCCGGTGAGACCGCGGCCGACCTGCGCGAGCTCGAGCTGTTCCTGAGCAGCGCCCGGCTCGACGCGATCGGGATCTTCGGCTACTCCGACGAGGACGGCACCGAGGCGGCGCGCCTGCCCGGCAAGGTGGACGAGGACGAGATCGCCCGGCGGGTCGGCGAGTTCGCCGGCCTCGCCGACGAGGTCATGGCGCAGCGTGCCGCCGATCGGGTCGGCGAGACGGTCGAGGTGCTCGTCGAAGAGGTGCTCGGCGACGGGCGCTACGAGGGCCGCGCCGCGCACCAGGCGCCGGAAGTGGACGGGTCTACGACCCTGCTGGCCGACCGCGCGCTGGCCGCGGGCGACCTGGTGACTGCCCGCGTGGTCGAGTCGGCGGGAGCCGACCTCGTAGCGCGCGCATGACCGTGCGGCATGCCCCGTGCCGTCGCCGCGGCCAGTCTCATGCCTGCCCCGTAACGCCGACCAGTGGCCCCTGTGGCCAGCGATGTCGCGCCAGGAGCCGGCGATGAACGCCGAGGGGTCCCCCGGGGGAATACTGAACGTCGCCAACGCGCTGACGATCACGCGGATCCTGCTCGTCCCCGTGTTCGTCGCGTGCCTGCTGGCGGGCGGCACCGGCTGGCGGCTGACCGCGCTCGCGGTGTTCGTCGTGGCGTCGCTGACCGACTTTATCGACGGGCACCTCGCGCGCAGCCGGGGCCTGGTGACCGACTTCGGCAAGATCGCGGACCCGATCGCGGACAAGGCGCTCACCGGCGCCGCGCTGATCAGCCTCTCGGCGCTCGGCGAGCTGCCCGGCTGGGTCACCGCGCTGATCCTGTTCCGCGAGGTCGGCGTGACCGTGCTGCGGTTCGCCGTGATCAGGCGCGGCGTCATCGCCGCGAGCCCGGGCGGCAAGCTGAAGACGCTGCTGCAGATCGCCGCCATCTGCCTCTACGTGCTGCCGCCGTCACTCAGCCCGCCGGCGCTGGTCAAGGAGGTTGTCATGGGCGCGGCCGTCGTGGTAACGCTGGTGACGGGTGCTGACTACGTGGTCCGTGCGGTGCGCCTGTGCCGCGGCCCGGCATGACGCATGACCGCAGAACTCGGAGGACGGCATGGCAGATGGAGTGGCCGGGGTCGCGGGCCCGGCC
Organism: Trebonia sp.; assembly: GCA_030043595.1. Taxonomy (GTDB): domain Bacteria; phylum Actinomycetota; class Actinomycetes; order Streptosporangiales; family Streptosporangiaceae; genus Trebonia. The sequence continues at coordinate 1,386 of JASHXJ010000355.1, read as the reverse complement.
GCGCGTGAGCTGGCCACCGAGATCCTCCGCCTGCTGACAGCGGCCGGCCAGACGGTGGCCGCCGCCGAGTCGCTGACCGGCGGGCTGGTCGCCGCGGCGCTGACCGACATACCCGGCTCGTCCGAGGCCTTCCGGGGCTGCGTGGTGGCCTACGCGACCGAGCTGAAGGCGGAAATCCTGGGCGTCGACGCCCGGATGCTCGCTCAGCACGGCCCGGTCTACGCCCCGGTGGCGGCGGCGATGGCCGACGGCGTGCGGAAGCTTCTCGGCGCCACGATCGGGCTGGCGACCACCGGCGTGGCGGGTCCGGGACCCGCGGACGGCTGGCCGCAGGGGACGGTGCACATCGCGGTAAGCCTTGCCGACGACACGGTGGTGCGCACGATGGCACTGGCCGGAAACCGGGACGAGGTACGTAGACTGGCGGTAGAGAGAGCACTTGGCCTGCTGCTTGGCCGGCTAAGGGAAGCTTAGGGAAGAGTGTCCGTGATTACAGCGTTACGTCAGGAGCGAACACGCGGGCCAGTGGTCTCGCCGGCAAACCATGCGAAAGGTAACGTGGACATAGCGGCGGTCGCGCCCAGGGACCTTCGTGAGGAACTCGGGAAGCGGTTATGCCTCAGGAAAGGAGTGCGACGATGGTACTGCTTCGTCAACTGCTCGGCGACGTGCTTCGTCGACTTCGGATCAGGCAGGGTCGCACGCTGCGCGAGGTATCCGCGTCCGCGCGAGTGTCGCTCGGTTATCTTTCCGAAGTGGAGCGCGGCCGCAAGGAAGCGTCCTCAGAACTGCTCGCCGCGATCTGCGCCGCTCTTGACACGCCGCTATCCCAGGTGTTCCGCGAGGTGTCGGACAACTTCGCGTTCGCCGAGCTGCAGAACGAGCCGGCGCTCGGCGTCCCGCGTGAGCCGGGCCTGCGCGTGCCGGCCGCGGTGCCGGAGGCGGGCACGTCGGCGGACGACGGCCTGGACGGCATGGGCTCGGTCGGCGACATCACCGACATGGTGCCGGTCTGACCGGCCGCTCTACACCCAGGCCTGCGGGCTGTCGGTCAGGAGCTGGATCGCCTCGGGCAGCTTGCCGGAGACGATGTCGGCCAGCGTGACGGTCTCCAGGACGGCCCGCTCGTTCGCGCGCAGCGCGATCCACACCCGCTGCAGCGGCTCGGCGGCGCCCGGGTAGCTGACGTTTTCCGGCCGCTCGCCGCGCACCCCAAGCAGCTGGCCGTCGATCGCCCGGATGATGTCGGCGAGCGAGATCTCGGTCGCCGGCCTGGCCAGCCAGAAGCCGCCATCCGGGCCGCGCTGGCTGCGGACCAGCCCGCTCCTGCGCAGGTGCGTCAGGATGGTCTCAAGGAACTTGCCAGGGATGTTCTGTGCTTGCGCA
>JASHXJ010000354.1 GCA_030043595.1 Trebonia sp. | reverse complement strand
CCGCGCCAGCGCTCGCCGAGCGGGTGCGCGCCGGGGACGCCCGCGCGCTCGCCAGGGTGATCTCGATGGTCGAGAACGGAGAAAGCGGGGTCCGTTCGGTACTGAAAGACCTGGCCCCCATGGCGGCGGGGGCGCGGGTCATCGGCCTGACCGGGGCGCCGGGGGCGGGAAAGTCGACCGTGACCAGCGCGCTGCTGCGGGCGCTGCGCGCGCGCGGCGAGCGGACGGCGGTCCTCGCGGTGGACCCGTCGTCGCCGTTCTCCGGCGGCGCGCTGCTCGGCGACCGGGTACGGATGCAGGAGCACGCGACCGACCCCGGCGTATTCATCAGGTCGATGAGCAGCCGCGGGCAGCTGGGCGGGCTGGCCGCCGCGACGCCGCAGGCGGTGCGCGTGCTCGACGCCGCCGGGTTCGGGGTGATTCTCATCGAGACCGTGGGCGTGGGGCAGGCCGAGGTGGAGATCGCGTCCGCCGCGGACACGACAGCGGTGCTGGCCGTGCCGGGCATGGGGGACGCGGTCCAGGCGGCGAAGGCGGGGGTGCTGGAGGTCGCCGACGTGCTCGTGGTGAACAAGGCGGACCGGCCGGAAACCCAGCAGACGGTGCGTGACCTGCGGTCGATGGTCGCGCTCTCCACCGCGGCGTGGCGGCCGCCGGTGGTTACGACGGTCGCCACCTCGGGCGAGGGGATCGGCGAGCTGGTCCGCCAGCTGGACCGGCACTGGGCGTGGCTGGCGGAAAGCGGGGAGCGCGAGCGGCGGCGGCTGGCGCGGGCGCGGGAGGAAGTGACGGCGCTGGCGTTCGCCGCGGTGCGGGCGCGGCTTGCGGTACCCGACGAGCTCGCCGCCCGGGTGGCGGAGGGCCGCCTCGGCGTGCACGAGGCCGCTGACGAGCTGCTCGCCAGCGCCGGTTTTTAAGGCACCTATCCCGAACGATCCCGGGCGCCTGCCCCGGTCACCTGACTGTGACCTTGACCATCGCCGCGACGGTGGCCAGGTGCGCGGAATTCCCCTGGTACTCCGCCGACCAGGTGGCGGTTACAGGGTCGGCGAAGGTCGCGGTGAATTTGCCGCTTGAATTCGTGTTTACCTTGGTGATCCAGAACCAGCCCTTACTGCCTTGCGGCCGCAGGATGATGAGTATCTGCTGGCTGGCGTAGTTCCGCCATTTTCCGGAATAGAACTGCAGCACGCCGGTGACGGTCAGCTTTCCGCGCTCGGCGACGGTCCGCGGTGAGACGCTGAACGAAGTGATCCGGTCTTCGTACTTCCACGCGAACGCCTTTACGCTTGCCGAGGCCAGGTAACCGGTGCCTGTCACGTCGGTGCCGCCGGCGTACCAGGCGCGGTAATAGCCGTAGTTAAGCGGCGTCGGGAGCTTGCCGCTGAACGTCCGCCCGCCGTGGCCGCACGCGGCGCTCTGCTGGCTCGGCACGGCGCCCAGCTTGTGCCACGGCCCGCTGGGACTCGGCGCGTACTGGATGGTCAGTCCGGACAGCGACGGGACGTCGCCGGGGACCCCGGCGGGGAGCGCGAGACAGCCGTGGAAGCTGACCTGCCAGTAGGGGTTCAGCGTCGCCTGGAAGCCGCTGATGAGCGTCGGCAGGCTGACCTTCATCGGCAGCGTGACGCTCGCCGTGCCCAGGTACGGGCCGCCGGCCTGCAGCACCCAGTGCACGGTGCCGGACTGCCGCGGCAGCACGGCGGTGAAGCGGCCGCCTGACCCGGTGACGGCCGTCGCGACCGGGGCGGTGGCGCCAGCCCGGTTGTAAATCCGCACGGTCTCGCCAGGGAACGGCACGGACGTGCCGCCGGGCGCGTAGCTGACGGTTCCGCTGACGGTCACCTTGCCGCCGTACGTGACCGCCTTCGCGGACAGGCTCGCGGCAATCGCCACCTGGTCGGGGTACACGGTGAACGTGTCGGTGGCCGAGCTGGCGGCCGCGACGGTGTCGGTCGGGAGCACCTGGACGGTGAATGCCTCGCCGGGCTGCGGGTCGGCGAAGGGGTAGCTGAAGCCGCCGCTGGCGTTGGTGGTGAGGGTGACGCTGTTGAGGACGGAGTCCGCCAGGACGACCTGCGCGTCCGCGTACGGCTCGGGGGAGGCGGCACCGGGAACAAGCGTGGTGATCGTCCCGGAGAGGACCGGGTGCTGGTTGCTGTAGCTCAGCACCTGGTTGACCGTCATCGTGACCGTCGGCGTTTCCTGGAACGCGAAGGTCCCGGCGGAAGCGCCGGTGACCGTGGCCCCGCCCTCATCGGCCGCGCTCACCGTAACGTCGTACGTGCCCAGCGGCATCGTGATGATCCCGCTGCTCCACGTGCTCACGCCTGTCGTGGCGTCAGCCGCCAGCTGGCTCATCGCCGGAGCCGCGGTGTTTTCCGTGGTGGGGTCGGACAGCTGCACGGTCAGGCTGGTGAGTGGCGTGGTGGACGTGACGGTCAGGGTGAGTTCCTCCCCGCCGGGTCCGTCCGCCCCGGCGGGCACGATCGTGGTCACGGCGGACCCGACCGTGATCGTGTCGTACGGGGCCGGTGTCGGCACGGGGGTGACCTGCAGCGGGACGGCCGGGACCCAGTCCGCCGAGTCCGCCGCGTACGCCGGTGCGCTCTGCAGCGCGGAAGCCGCTCCGATCAGGAAAAATGCGAGTGCGAGGATTATCGGCACCCGTGACCGTGACATCTCGGCTCCAAAGCGGCAGCAGAACACCCGAAGCAATTATCGGCTCATAATTCACCAGAAACCAGCGTCCGACGACACAGCGCCGGTCCTCATAATAAACAACGATCGACAAGGCACTGCGGTTCGCCCGTCCACTGTCGAGTTCGCCCGCATCGCGCCAATCTAGGTATCAGGCATTGGCCTCCTTAGGGCGGAAGATGATGGAGATCTGCTGTTTCGCGCTGTCATGATACGTGCAGTCGCTTGTGCCGCAGCCGTCCCTGAGTTCCGGTCCGTCTCAGAGGCTTGCGTAGTGTGTCCGGTGTGCGGAAAGCCCTTGAACTGCCCTTCGACCCGATCGATCGCGCGGCCCGGATCTGGGAGCGCCGGTTCGGGCCGTCGTCCGCGATGGCGGCGGTCACCTCGATCATGCGTGCCCAGCAGATCCTGATCGCCGAGCTTGACGCGATCCTGCGCCCGTACGGGCTGACGTTCGCCCGGTACGAGGCGCTCGTGCTGCTGTCGTTCAGCCGCGCCGGGGCACTGCCGCTGCGCGTGATGGGGGAACGGCTCATGGTGCACCCGACCAGCGTGACGAACACCGTGGACCGGCTGGAGGCCCAGGGCATGGTGGTCAGGAGGCAGAACCCGGAGGACGGCCGGGGACGGCTCGCGGAGATCACCGAGCGCGGCAGGGACGCGGTCCGGCAGGCCACCCGGGACCTGATGACGGCCGAGTTCGGCATGGGCGAGTACTCAGAAAGCGAGCGTGCCGAAGTATTCACCCTGCTGCGCGGGCTGCGTCTTACCGCGGGCGATTTCATTTCCGGCTAGCCGGAGGGACTGCCCGACGCGGCGGGCGCGGCGTTCTCGCTGCCCGGCTCGATCGGGGTGACAGGCGCCCAGCTGCCGCCGCCGCCGAATGTCATCCAGATCTCGTGCAGCCCGCTGTCAGCCGGCACGGCGACTCCCTGCGAGTTGGTGGTCATGCCCACATAGGTGAAGCCGCCAGGCGGCGCGCTCGCGCCCGTGGCCGTCGTCGCCTTCCAGTGCGAGCCGCCCGCAGGCAGTACGTAGATACCGGTGGTCGTGGCGAGCACGAGCGTCCCGTCCGGGGCCGCGGCGAGCGACGTCGGGGTCCCCACGGAGCCGACGCCCGACCACGCGGCGGCCGGCTGCGGGGTCCAGGTCGCGCCGCTGTCGCTCGACGTGTAGACGGTGACGCCGCCGAAGGACGGCCCGGTGCAGGCGACCGCCAGGTCGGTCGAATTCTGCAGGGCCAGCAGCGCGCGGGACGGCAGTCCGTTCGCCTGGGCCGGACCGGGCTGGCAGTCAACGCTGCCTTGCTGCTGCCAGACGCCGCCTATCGCACCCTTGTACAGCGCGCCGTTGGGGGCGATGAGGTATCCGGTGGTGGACGTGAGCGCGAGCACAGCCGAGGTAAAGGCGCCGCCGTCGGTGAGGTCGTTCGTGGCACCGCCGACGGGAACCCAGTGGTCGCTGCCGGAGGTGGTGGTCATCAGCGTGTAGCTGGTGCAGTCCGCGGCGAAGTCCGCGCCAGTCCCCGAGCACGCGGCGAACAGCGCGTACACCTGGCTGCTGACGGTCTCGAGGTCGGTGACCCGCTGCCCGCCGGTGTTCACCTGGTACCAGCTGTTCCCGCCGTCGTGCGTCACCCACAGCTCAGGCCCGAACGCCCACCCGTTCACTCCGTCGAGGAACCTGATTCCGCTGACGCCGTCCGGGCCGTCCGGGCCGCTGGTCTTCGGCGCCGGCCCGCCGTGCCAGGTCTGCCCGGCGTTGTCGGTGCGCACGATCGACGTGCAGAAGTCGGGGTTGGCGTCGGCGCAGTGCCCGGGCGTGCCGCCCTGCCCGATCGCCCAGCCGAGCGAGGTGTCCACGAACGTGACCGACACCGGCTGGAAGTTGGCAGGGACCAGGCCGAGCGGCTCGGTGAACGTGCCGGGGGTGGGCGCCGGCGAGGTGGACCGGCTCCCCGACCCGTTCGGCTGCTGCGTTCCGCTGCCCGTCGCCGAGGGGTTTCCCGCGGCCACCGCGCTCGTCGCCGGCCCGGGCGTGATGTGCAGCGCCAGCACGTTGGGCACGGCGACCGCGGCCGCCGCGGCCACGGCGGCCGCGGACGCGACGGTGATCGCGAGCCTGCGCAGCTTGCGGCGGCGCGCCTTGCGGCTGATCAGCTCGAAGGTGCCCGGTGGCGGCGGCAGCGGCCGCACCTGCTGGTGCAGCCAGCTGTCGAGGGGGTCGCGCTCGTCGTGCCCTGGCATCGGGTTACCTGGCATCGCTGGCCCTGCTTCCGCCCGCGCGGCGGGCCTCGCCCGCGCCGCGCGTCCTGCCGTGGCCGTTCGCCAGCGCCTCCTTGAGCCGTGACCTGGCATGGTACAGGTCTGCCTTGATGGTGCCCTCCGGCCGCTTGAGCAGCACCGCGATCTCCCGCACGCCGAAGCCGGCGTAGTAGTGCAGCAGGAACGGGTCGCGCAGCCGGGCGGGCAGCGCCTGGATCAGCTCGCGCACGTCGACCTCTTGCGCCGGGTCGGCGGACGGCTCGTGGTCGGCGCCCGCGGTCACGGTGCGCATCGCGCGGCGCTCCCGCTCCGCCTTGCGCCAGTGGTCTCGCACCAGGTTCGTCGCGATCATGTACAGGTAGCTCTGCGGATTGTCCAGCTTGTCCGGGCTGGTCCACTTGGAGAGCAGGCGCACGAACGCCTCGGACGCGATCTCGTGCGCGGTCTCGTCGTCGTCCACGAGCCGCCTGACCCAGCCTGCCAGCTTGGGGTAGTTAGCGGCGAACAGCTGTTCAGCCAGCGCCCGCCGCGCGCCCGTTCCTGAGGTGAGCGCGGCGTACGGGCCGGTCTCGGCGCTCGCGTCCGTGCCCACCGGGCCTCCCTGTTCCCGCGCTGCCCGCGATGCGTGTTGTGGAGCCGTGACGGTCAGCGCGGCACCGGCGCCACCGAACGTGATGATCCCGTCAAGCGGTGGCGCGTCCCCGAGGGTATTCGTCGGGTACATCAATGGTTACCACACCTTCGCAAGGCAGCGGCAGGGCCGTTTTGCCCGGACTGTTGTCCAGCTAGACGCCGCTCGCCGCCGTCCGGTTGCGGATTTTTCTCCAGACGATCGGCTGCCCCTCCCGCCCCTCACCTCCCCGCAGCCCCGCCGTCCGCGCGCTCGACCCGCCGCGGCCCGTCCCGCAGCCCCCACAGTCCCCGCGCCGTCCCCGCAGTCCCGCGCCTGAGCCACCGTAGCCGGTCCCACCAGCCACACGCGTTGCCTTTGTATGAGTTCGGCACCCCAAAATATGACAAATCGGGCGAAAAAATGGTCGGGGCGCATACAAAGGCGAACGGCTGAGGCTGCTGTGACTGAGGTGACCGCGGTCTGCCGGGGTGCCCCTCTCCGTAACGGGTAGATACTAGGACGTCCTACTATTTGTTTGTGGCTGAGCTGTCGGCTGAGACTCGGGAGGCAGTGATGGCGGATTCGAGGGAACCGGCCGGCGGGCGCGAGCGCTGGCAGCGCGCCTACGACGCCGGTGCCAAGCGCGACGGCGACTTCACCACGCTGTCCGGCCTCGGGGTCGAGCCGGTGTACGGCCCGCCCGACGGCGCCGAGCCCCCGGCGAGCATCGGCTGGCCTGGCGAGTTCCCGTTCACCAGGGGCCTGTACGCCACCGGCTACCGGGGCAAGCCGTGGACGATCAGGCAGTTCTCGGGGTTCGGCAACGTGCGGCAGACCAACGAGCGGTACAAGATGCTGATCAACGCGGGCGGCAACGGCCTGTCGGTCGCGTTCGACATGCCCACGCTGATGGGCCGTGACTCTGACGACCCCCGTTCGGTCGGCGAGGTCGGGCACTGCGGCGTCGCCGTGGACTCGGCGAAGGACATGGACGCGCTCTTCGCGGGCATCCCGCTGGACGCGACCACCACCAGCATGACGATCAGCGGGCCGGCCGTCCCGGTCTTCTGCATGTACCTGGTCGCCGCCGAGCGCCAGGGCAAGGACATCACGAGGCTCGACGGCACGCTGCAGACGGACATCTTCAAGGAGTACATCGCGCAGAAGGAGTGGCTGTTCGCCCCGGAGCCGCACCTGCGCCTGATCGGCGACCTGATGGAGTTCTGCAACCGGAACGTCCCCAGGTACAAGCCGCTGTCCGTGTCCGGGTACCACATCAGGGAAGCGGGCTCCACCGCCGCGCAGGAGCTGGCGTTCACGCTCGCCGACGGGTTCGCGTACGTCGAGCTCGGCATCGGCAGGGGCCTTGACGTGGACGACTTCGCGCCCGGCCTGTCGTTCTTCTTCGACGCGCACATCGACTTCTTCGAGGAGATCGCGAAGTTCCGGGCGGCGCGCCGGATCTGGGCCCGCTGGCTGCGCGATACCTACAAGGCGAAGACCGCGCGAGCCCAGTGGCTGCGGTTCCACACCCAGACCGCCGGGGTCTCGCTGACCGCCCAGCAGCCGCAGAACAACGTCGTCCGCACCGCCATCGAAGCCCTCGCCGCGGTGCTCGGCGGCACCAACTCGCTGCACACGAACGCGCTCGACGAGGTACTCGCGCTGCCGGGCGAGGCCGCCGCGGAGACGGCCCTGCGCACTCAGCAGGTGATCATGGAGGAGACCGGCGTGACCAGCGTCGCGGACCCGCTGGGCGGCTCGTGGTACGTCGAGGCGCTTACTGACCGGATGGAGGCGGAGGCCGAGGCGATCTTCGCCAGCATCCGCGGCATGTCCCCGGACGGCTCGATGACCGGCGGCATCCTGCGCGGCATCGAAAGCGGCTGGTTCACCGGCGAGATCGCCGACGCCGCCTTTGAGTACCAGCAGAAGCTGGAGAAGGGCGAGAAGCAGATCGTCGGGGTGACCAGCCACACCGAGACGGTCGGCGGCGAGCTCGAGATCCTGCGGATCAGCCCTGAGGTCGAGCGAGCGCAGGTCAGGGACCTGGCAGCCCGCCGCGCCGCTCGCGACCAGGCCGCGGTGGACCGTGCGCTGTCCGCGATGGTCGCGGCCGCCCGCACCGACGCCAACCTGGTCCCGCCGATGCTGGACGCGGCCCGCGCGGAGGCGACGCTCGGCGAGATCTGCGGCGCGCTGCGCGCGGAGTGGGGCAGCTACTCCGAGCCGGCGGCCTTCTGAGGGCAGTCGAGAGCCCAGCTACCACGGAGCAGGTGCGCGGGTAAGGCGCAGCCGGGGGGTTCGGGGGGGTCGCCTCCCCGGGCAACAACGTGCATCCGCTCGCCCCGCGGGCCGAACAGGCTAAGGAGCTCAACCGCCTCCGGTCCGGCCTTGCCGAACCAGTGCGGTGCCCGGGTGTCGAACTCCGCCGCCTCTCCTGGCATCAGCACCAGGTCGTGGTCGCCCAGGACGACCCGCAGCCGCCCGCTGAGCACGTACAGCCAGTCGTAACCCTCATGGGTCCGCGGTTCGGGTACCTGCCGTCCCTGGCCGGCCGGGATGACCACCTTGTATGCCTGCAGGCCGCCGGGCCGCCTCGTGAGCGGGTACAGGATCAGCCCGCGCCGTCGCACCGGCCGCATCTGGACCCGCGGGTCGGCGGCCGGCTGCGCGACGATCTGGTCGAGCGGGACCTGGTAGACGCCGGCCAGCGGGAGCAGCAGTTCCAGCGTCGCCCGGCGGCGGCCCGACTCGAGCCGGGATAGCGTGCTGACCGAGATGCCCGTGGCCGCGGATACCTCCGCGAGGCTGGTGCCGCGCTCCCGGCGCAGTGCCCGCAGCCGCGGCCCGATCGCGGCGAGCACCTGGCCCGCTTCCGTTTCCACGCTCCCATTTTGCCAAACCGGCAACGTCCTTTGCCGGTGGCTGGCGGCGCGCCCCACCATGTGGTCATGACCGAGCACACGCACGATCAGGTGCGCTTCGACCAGGCGTTCTGGGATGAGCGGTACAGCTCCGTGCACTCCCTGTGGAGCGGCAACCCGAACCCGCATCTGGTCACCGAGGCCGGAGGGCTCACCGCCGGCGCCGCGCTGGACGTCGGAGCCGGCGAGGGCGCCGACGCTATCTGGCTGGCCCGCCGCGGCTGGCAGGTGACCGCCATCGACATCTCAGGCGTCGCGCTCGACCGGGCGGCCGCGCACGCCGCCGCGGCGGGAGACGCGATCGCCGAGCGTATCCGGTGGCTGCGTGCGGACGTTCTGCAGTGGCAGCCGCCTGAGCGAGCCTTCGACCTGGTCAACGCGCAGTACATGCACCTGCCGCCAGGCGACCGCCGGGTGGTCTACGCCCGGCTGGCCGCGGCCGTCGCGGACCACGGAACGCTGCTGATCGTCGGCCATCACCCTTCGGACCTGGCGACGACCATGGCGCGCCCGAACCTGCCCGAGCTGCTCTTCACGGGGGAGGACCTTGCCGCCGGACTTGGCGGCGACGGATGGGAGATCGTCACGAACATGGCCGCGCCCCGGGTGGCGACCGATCCGGAAGGCCGTCAGGTCACGATCCACGACACCGTGTTCCGCGCACGGCGCCGTTAGGACGGGCTGGCCACCGGGAGCCCGGCTTCCCGTGCGGCGTCCAGCAGGTGCTTGTCGTAGGCGACGAACGACACCAGGTCGCGCCTGATGGTCAGCGCCGAGGCGAGGTGGATGGCTGCCGCGGACCCGAGCGTGCCCGGCGGCAGCGTGGCCGCGTTGTCGAGTACCTCGTAGCTGAGCGCCACCCGGCCGATCCGGCGGATGATCCGCTGTCCCCGGGGCAGCGCGCCGGGCTCGGCCCGCCAGATCGCCCGCAAGACCTCGGTCCTGTGCAGGGCGCTGGAGACTAGTGCATGGTCGGCCCGTTCCGCCAGCCAGCTCGACAGCGCCGGGGATTCCGGTTCCGTCAGCGCCAGCTTCACCAGCGCGGAAGAGTCGAGGTAGATCACCGCCGGTCCTCGCCCTCGCGCAGCTGCCGCAGCACCTCGCTGGCGGCAGGATGGCCGGCGGCCACGGCCGGGTAGGGGTCGACGTCGAGGACGCTGCCAGCCTCCTCGGCCCGCTCGACCACGCCGGCCGCGATCCAGCGTTCCAGCGGGCTGTCGGGCTGGCGTACCGGGACCAGCTGCGCCACGAGGCGGCCGCGGTTCGTGATGTCCACCGTGTACCCCCTCTCGACCAGGTCAACGTAGATGCTCGCGTGCTGGCGCAGCTCGCGGATCCCGATCCGCTGCGGCGGCAGGCTCGACGTCGCGTGGTGCACGGGGTCTCCTGAGTACCCGAGGTCCGCGCTCAGCGGCTTGCCTCGCCGCCTGTCACCCTTCTGTGGCATGGAGGGACTGTAGCACACAACATGCTACACTTGCGGTAACGGGCGTTGTGTCGCTGCCTGGACCAGAGCGTTGGTGGACCGGGCGCGCAGATCATGGGGCAGGATAGAGGTATGCAGCAGCCGCGGGATTTCTCCCTGTACGGTGCCGTCGATCTGGCCGCGCGGCAGGCGGCCGCGCAGCGCAGGCAGCAGGCGGACCGTAACGCCGGGACCGGTGCGCCTGGCAATGGCGAGGCGTCGGCATTCGTCATCGACGTCACGGAAGAGACCTTCAACGCAGAGGTCGCGGCCCGTTCCCGGACCACGCCGGTCATTGTCGACCTGTGGGCGGACTGGTGCGGGCCGTGCAAGCAGCTCAGCCCGGTGCTCGAGAAGCTGGCCACCGAGGCGGCCGGCGCCTGGGTGCTCGCCAAGATCGACGTCGACGCGAACCCGCGGCTCGCCCAGGCGTTCCAGGCTCAGTCCATCCCGATGGTCGTCGCGATCATCGGCGGGCAGATGGTGGACGCCTTCCTCGGGGCGATGCCCGAGGCGCAGGTCAGGCAGTGGCTCACGCAAGTGCTCTCGGTGGCCGACCAGCTTGGCGTGGTGTCCGCGGCGGATGGCGCGGCAGGCCCGCAGGCCGGGCTGAGCCCAGCGGACGCGATGCCTCCGGCGTACGTGGAGGCACAGGCGGCGATGGAGCGCGGCGACCTGGACGCGGCCGCCAGCGTGCTCGAGAAGGCGCTCGCGGAGACCCCGGGCGACCCGATACTGAAGAGCTGGCTGGCCCAGGTCAGCCTCATCCGCCGGGTGAGTTCCTACGACGAGGCCGCCGCCCGCCGCGCCGCGGCCGCCGGGCCCGGCGACGTCGACGCGCAGGTGCGGGTCGCCGACATCGAGATGGCGGCCGGGCGGACCGAGGAGGCCTTTGACCGGCTGCTCGGCGCGATCAGGCGCACATCGGGCGCGGAGCGGGACAGGGCGCGCTTGCACCTGATCGAGCTCTTCGACATCTTCCCGCCCGACGACCCTCAGGTGAAGAGGGCCAGGACCCAGCTGACCGCCCTGCTGTTCTGAGCGCGTCCCGCCGCTCAGCGGGAGCGGGGGTCGGCCTGGTCAGGCCCGGCCAGCTGCTCCAGCGCCGGGACCGCCGCGGCGAGGGCCGCGCGCTGCTCCGGTGTCAGCAGCATCAGGCTCTGCGTGAGGAGGGCGGTGCCCTCCTCACGCAGCCTTTCCAGCGTCTCGTGGCCCATGGGCGTGATCGCCAGCGTGCTGGCCCGGGCGTCCTTCGGGTCGGCGCACCGCTGCACGTAGCCGAGCTCCTCGAGCACGGCGACCAGCCGGGTCAGCGTGGACGGCGCGATGCCCTCGGCGGCAGCGAGGTCGCCAAGCCGCAGCGGGCCTGACCGCTCAACGGTGGATAGCGCCGCCAGCTGAGTCGGGGTGAGGCCGGCCAGCTCGTGCCTGCGCAGCCGCCGCGACAGCCTGGCGATGGCGACGCGTAGCCGTGTTACATCGACCGCGCCGGATTCGGTCTCCATCACGCTGGTGCCGACGGCCGGTGAACCTATCGTTGTTTCGCGCGCCATGAGTGAAGATTACGCGCTGCGTCGCTCAGCTCGTACTCTTGAGCAGTGGCGTCCACGAAAGGCGGAAAGCGACGTGACCATGGCGCCCAGCGTCTCCTACTCCATCACTGCGCGGCTGGAAGTCGCATCGCACGGCCGTGCCGTTAGCGAGATCACCCGCGCGGTCGAGCAGGCGGGCGGCGTGGTGACCGCGCTCGACGTGAGCTCGGGCCAGCGGGGCAAGCTCCGCGTCGACGTGACCTGCGCCGCGTCAGGCACGGAGCACGCGGAGTCGCTGGTCGGCGCGATGGCGGGCATCTCAGGCGTGTCGGTGCACAAGGTCAGCGACCGCACCTTCCTGCTGCACCTG
>JASHXJ010000045.1 GCA_030043595.1 Trebonia sp. | reverse complement strand
AGCCGCAGCAGCGGGCGGGCACTGCTCACGGGACCGGGACCGGGGCCGGGGCCGGGACCGGGACGAGCCTGCCGTGGTCGAGGCGGAGCACCCGGGTGCCCGGGATCCCGGCGTGCTGGCTGTGGCTGACGAGCAGCACGGTCCGGCCAGCGTCGCTCATCAGCGTGTCGATGACCGCCATGATCTGCCGGGCGCCGTGCGGATCCAGGTGCGCGGTCGGCTCGTCGAGCAGCACCAGCGGGGCGTCTTTCAGGAACGCGCGGGCCAGCGCGATGCGCTGCCGCTGGCCCGCGCTGAGGGTGCGGGCGCGTTCGGGCAGCGGGGTGCCGAAGCCGCCGGGGAGGGCGTCGATGAAGTCCTCGGCGCCTGCCAGCCTGGCGGCCCGCCTGATGGCGGCCGGCGTCGCGCGGCTGTCGCCGAGCGCGATGTTGTCCGCGACCGTGCCGGCGAACAGGTACGGGCTCTGCGGCACCCAGGCGATCTGGCGGCGCCATTCGGCGACCGGGATCGCGTTCAGGTCGCTGCCGCCCACGTCGATGCCGCCTGACGTCGGCTCGCAGAACCGGAGCAGCAGCCCGAGCAGCGAGCTCTTGCCCGCTCCGTTCGGGCCGGTCAGCACGATCCGCTCCCCTGGGCTGATCGTGAGCGATATCCGGTCGAGCGCGGCCGCCCGCCTGCCGGGATAGGCCAGGACGACATCGGTCAGCGTGACCGGCTGGGTGCGCAGGTCGGCTGTTCCCGTCGCTGTCGCCGTCGCCGTCGCCGGCAGGTTCGCCGCGGGCGACGGGATGTCGAGGATGTCGAGCGCGCGCTGGGCGGCTACCGCGCCTTCCGCGCTGGCGTGAAACTGGGCTCCGACGTTGCGCAGGGGCAGGTAGGCCTCCGGCGTGAGCAGCAGCACGAGCAGCGCGGTCTCATACCCGATGTGCCCGCCCAGCAGGCGCAGCCCCACCTCCACCGCCACCAGCGCGGTCGCCAGCGCCGCGGCCAGCTCCAGGACGAGGGCGGACAGGAACGTGATGCGCAGCGCGGCCATGGTGGCGGTCCGGTGCTCGCCGGTCACCGTCCTTATCACCTCGGCCTGTGCCCTGGCCCGGCCGAACGCCTTGAGCGTCGGCAGCCCCTCCACCACGTCGAGGAAATGGCCGCCGAGCCTGGCGAGCAGTTGCCATTGCCGCTGGGTACGCGCCTTGGCGGAACTGCCGATGAGGATGCCGAAGAGCGGGACGAGCGGCAGTGTCACGGCTATGACCAGGCCGGATATCCAGTCGGCCGCGGTGACCCTGGCCAGCACGGCCAGCGGAACGCAGCAGGCGAGCACGAGCTGGGGAAGGTACCGGGCGAAGTAGGCGTCGAGCGCGTCCAGGCCCGTGGTGGCCAGCGTGGTGATCTCCCCGGCCCGCTGGCCGGACAGCCAGGACGGGCCGAGTGCCAGTGACCTGGCGGCAAGAGCGCGGCGCAGCTGCGACTTGATCCGCGCGGCGGCGCGCAGCGCTGCGACCTCGCCGCCGTAGCTGACCGCTGCCCGCGCGGCCAGCACCAGCACGAGCGCGAGCAGCGTGGAAGAGAGCGCGGCCGGCGCCGAGCCGCGGGCCGCGGCGGCCAGGGCATGAGCAAGCAGGCCTGCCTGCGCGAGCACGAGGACGGTGGCGGCGAGCCCGAGGACGATCGTGACCAGCAGGGCGCCGGTGGCGGCGCGCGCGTGCCGCGGCAGCCGCGGGTCGAACGCTTTCATCCGTCTCTAGGCCCCGCCGCGCCTGGTCCGGTAACGTACCGGGGCGCGACGGGCTTGGCGTCTTCGTGGCGCCACGCTGCCGCGGCGGCCGTGCCTGCTCCTGTCCGGCGGCCGTCGCGTCGGGAAGCGGGGCATACACGTCGCGCACGCGCCCGACCTCGTGGGTGGTGTAGGCGCGCTCGCGGCGGATGTCCCGAGTGAAGGCCAGCCACCAGGTGAGGATGGCGCCAACCCGGTTCCGGTAGCCGGTGAGGAACGCGATATGGATGAAAAGCCAGCCCACCCAGCCCGGGAAGCCGCTCAGCCGCAGCCGCCCCGCCGAGACGACCGCGTGGCCGCGCGAGATGTAGGCGGCCGAGCCCAGGTCGTGATACCTGAAGGGCTGCGCCGTGGCGGCCCCGTCGCCCTCGGCGGTCAGCTCGCGCCTGACCCGGTGGCCGGCGTAGAGCCCCGATTGCATGGCGACCTCGGCGACCCCGGGCAGGTCGCGCAGGCTCATCGTGTCGCCGATCACCGAGATCTCGGGATGCCCGGCGATGGTGAGGTCGTCTTGCACGACGATCCGGCCGGCCCGGTCCCGCTCGGCTCCGGTCGCCCTGGCGAGCGCGTCGGCGAACGGCGGGGCCTCGACCCCGGCGGTCCACAGCACGGTCCTGGCCTCGTGCCGCGTCTCGTTGCCCTGCTCATCGCGGACGATGACCCCGTCGCGGTCGACGAGCGTGACGATCGACCCCATGTGCAGCTCGACACCCAGGCGCTGCAGTTCCTCGGTGGCCTTGCGTGACAGCTCCTCGCCGAACGTCGCCAGCGGCGCCCGCCCGCCGTCGAACAGCAGGACCCGCGCGTCGCTCGGATCGGCCTGGCGGTATTCGTTGCTCAGGGTCTTGGTCGCGAGCTCGCGGATCTGCCCGGCGAGCTCGACGCCAGTCGGCCCGGCGCCCACGCAGGCGAACGTGAGCCAGCGCTGGCGCTCGACCGGGTCCGCCGCCGCCTCGGCTACCTCGAACGCCCCGAAGACGCGCCGCCGTACGGTGAGCGCGTCGTCGATGGTCTTCATCCCCGGCGCCCACTCGGCGAACTCATCATGGCCGAAGTAGGACTGCCTGACCCCGGCGGCCACGATCAGCCGGTCGTACGGGACGCTGATCCGCACGGCCAGCGGCAGCAGGCAGGTCACCGTCCGGCCGGCCGGGTCCACGTCGATGGCCTCGGCCGCCAGGCACCGCAGATTGCGGTGCCGCCGGAAGAGCCGCCGCAGCGGGGCGGTGATCTGCCCCTCGGACAGGATTCCCGTCGCGCACTGGTAGAGCAGCGGCTGGAACAAGTGGTGCGGCGAGCGGTCGATGAGCGTCACCCTGTACGGGCCCCCGCGCAGCGCGCGGGCGGCGAAAAGCCCACCGAAACCGCCGCCGATGATCACCACCCGGCTCCGCTTAGCCTGTCCGGGCATCCGGCGCCCCCTTTCTGTGATGGTCCTCGTCGCTGGTTGTCAGGACGGGTCGTGCCAGGGAAGTCCGTCAGGCAGCAGGCTGTCGGCCTCCTTGGGCCCCCAGCTGCCCCGCGGGTAGTGGTGCAACGGCACCGCGTCGCCCAGCACCGGGTCGACGACGCGCCACGCCGCCTCCACCGCGTCCTGCTGGGCGAACAGCCACCGCTCGCCGGATAGCGCCGCGCCGATCAGGCGGTCGTAAGGCCGCATGTCCGCCCCGGGATGCTCGCTGAAGATGAGGTCCTCCTGCTGCGGCGCCCAGCCGGCGCCGGGCTTCTTGCCGATGAAGCCGAGGCTGACCCGGGCCTCCGGCCAGATCCTGAACCGCAGCCAGTTGCCCGCGGTGAACGGCTGCAGGCCGAAAACGTCGTGCGGGGGCTGGTGGAACCGGACGCTGATCTCGGTCGCCGTCACGGGCATGACCTTCCCGGCCCTGATCAGGATCGGGACATCCGCCCAGCGCCACGAGTCGGCCGAAAGCCGTACCGCCACGAAAGTCTCAGTGGTCGACCCGGGGGCGACTCCGTCCACGTCGAGATAGCCCTCGTACTGGCCGCGAACGGCGTCCTCCGGCGATAGCGGCCGCAGCGCGGCGATGAGCTGGGACTTCGAATCCCGCCAGGAATCCAGGCCCCGGCCGTCCGGCGGGTCCGCGAGGATGGTGGCCACGATCTGCAGCATGTGGTTCTGCACCACGTCCCTGGTGGCGCCGGTCCTGTCGTAGAACCGGCCGCGGTCGGACACGTCGAAGGCCTCGGCCATGGTGATCTGGATGCTGTGCACGTGATTGCGGTTCATCACCGGGTCGAGGACCGAGTTGGCGAACCGGACGAACAGCACGTTCTCCACGGGATCCAGGCCAAGCCAGTGGTCGACACGGTAGATCGCCTCTTCGGGGAAGAACTGGTGCATGGTGTCGTTGAGCTGCCGGGCGCTGTCCAGGTCGGTGCCGAACGGCTTCTCGACCATCACCCGCGCGCCCTTCGCCAGGCCCGCCGACGAGATGCCCCGCGCGATCCGCCCGAACAGCGGAGGAGGAACCTCAAGGTAGAACAGGGCGCGGCCGTGGCCTATCTCGTGCGCCAGCGCGGCGTAGGTGGCGTCGTCGTCCAGGTCGCCGTCGATGTACTTCAGCAGGCCCAGCATCGTCACCGCGTTGGGGCTCCCCGGATAGATGTTGTTCTGCCGCAGCGAGTCCTCCGCGTAGTGCCGGAACTCGTCCAGCCCCCAGCCGCTCTTGGCGACGCCGATGACCGGAACGTCCAGCACGCCCCGCTCGACCAGCCCGACCAGCGCCGGGAAGGTCTCCAGCTTGGCCAGGTCGCCGGTCGCCCCGAAGATGACCAGCGCGTCGACCTTGTCGGTAGTCATGTCAGCAGTCATGTCCGCCCTCCTCAGGGCCTTCGGGTACCTCGCGGGCCTAGCCGCGATCCCATCTGACCGCGCCGGAGCCCGCCTGGCTCCACCCGCCAGGGGTGATGCCGGCGCGCGGGCGCCAGGAACGCCGGGGACGCCGGCGACGCCGGCGTCCCCGGAGTGGGCTCAGCCGCGGCCGCTCCGCCAGTGCCTGTGCCGGCCGCGGCGGGAATCGGCCGGCGCG
>JASHXJ010000353.1 GCA_030043595.1 Trebonia sp. | reverse complement strand
TACCGGGTGCCCAGCCCCAGGCTGCTCAGCGCGGGGGCCGAGATGGTGGCGGCAGGCATGACGCTGCCTGCCGTGCTCGACCTGGCCGAACGGCTCCGAGCGCACGTGGACGCGGTCGCGCGCGACATGACCGCCACCGTGGCGGGCCATGTGGCCGCCGCCCATCTGGAGGACGGCATGCCGCACGGCGAGGACATCGCCGAGGCGGCGGCGGTCATCCGGCGGCTGCGGCCGCTGGCCCAGATCGTGGTGGGCGCCATGCTCGCCCAGGCCATGTCCCGGCACGTCCAGGAAGCCCTGGGCGACCACGTGGCCCGGGCGGTCGACCAGCAAGGCGACGCCGGGGCCGGGCAGCCGGCTTAGACGCCGCCCGCCGGGGCGGGGTGGCGCTCAGGGTGCGCCAGCCCAGTCGGGCGACCCCTGCTGCCCCCGCGCAGCCACAGGAAGACGGCGAGGACGACAAGGACGAAGCCGACCGCGGCCGCGATGATCGGCACGGTGACACCCCAGGTCGTGATCGTGTTGCTGCCGTTGACGGCGTCGTTCACCGCCGCCGACAGGCTGGCGGGGCTCGCGTGGTAGGTGTACGACAGCACCGGGATCACCGGGATGATCGTGCCGCCCGGCAGGGCTATGCCGCCCGTGACGATCTCGTTGTTGCTGACGTTGACGACCAGGCCGGTGCCGGGCGCCACGTAATAGGTGTCGGCCGCCTGGTAGGTGTAGCCGAGCGGGATCGGCGTCGTGCCAGGGAAGTCCTTGGCCATCGCGGCCAGCTCCGCAGCCGGGATGATCCCGGCCGCGCTCAGGCGCGGTAGCAAGGACCTGGGCAGCGACTTCGGCAGGCTCGCCAGCAGCTGGGGGTTCCTGACCGGCGTCGGCGGACAGTTGCCCGGTACACGTAGGTGCTGATGCCGCCTTGCTGCGCCTGCGTGACGTACTTCAGCGTCGTGGTGGTCTCGGTCTGGTATACCCACCCGGTGTAGTTCTGCTGCCTGGCGCCGAGCGGCCAGCTCACCGTCAGGCCCTTGGCCGGGGTCACGCTCCAGCTGCTGGGATAACTGCTGGTCGCTTCCAGGGTCTGCCTGTCGATCGCGTAGTACGTGACGGTGTGCACCAGTGTGCTGCCGGACGTCGTGATGTTCCTGGTGTCCTGCACAAGGGCTGTGTTGCCGGACGTCTGCTGCACCCTGACGGTCTCGCTGAGCGTGGCGGGCACGCCCGTCTTGATCGCGCCGGCCAGGTTTCCTGTGACGAGCGCTGCCGGGTTGAACAAGACCCGGATCGTAGCGTCGTAGGTCCGCGTCTTGTTGTAGGTGCTCGGCATCCGCGCGATGTACGACGGGTTGATCCACCACGCCAGCAGGGCGGCGGCAACGAGCAGGATCAGCCCGAGCACACCGCTGGAGATTGCGGCTTTACGCATGCTAGCCCCCCGTGCATGCCGCCCAGGCCGCCCCGTTGCAGCGCTGGTGCAAGCGGCACGCCTGTTTCCATAGTGGATTTTGAGTTGGGAGTGAGCAGAGGGGCCGACGGTCCTGATTCATGGGGCGCTAAGCCCCTGGGGCCGGCGCGCCGGCTGGCTGCACAGTACGGCAGGGGCAGGGGGGTGGTCATGATGGCGCGCACGCGCAGCCGGATCCCGCGCCTGGAGGACGACTACAGCCGGGTCGCTGCGGCGGAGCGGATGGAATTCATCGGCGCCGCCACCGGTGCGCGTCCTGAGCACATCGGCAGGTACTCCCTCGACCCGGCCGCGGTTACCGGGAACGTGGAGAACTTCATCGGCGCCGTCCAGGTGCCGATCGGGATCGCCGGACCGCTGCTGGTGGACGGCGAGCACGCGCGGGGAGAGTTTTACGTGCCGCTCGCGACGACCGAGGGAACGCTGGTCGCCAGCTACAACCGGGGCATGAAGCTGCTGCATGCCGCGGGCGGCGTCAAGACCACCGTGATGGATGACCGGATGCAGCGGGCACCGGCGTTCGGCTTCGACAGCGCCAGGGAGGCCAGGGCGTTCGCGCACTGGGTAACGGCCCGCTTCGGCGACATCAGGCAGCAGGCGGAAACGACCACCCGCACCGGCCGGCTGCGCGACATCGAGCAGTTCTCGGCCAGCAGGTTCATCTTCCTCCGGTTCAATTACACGACCGGGGACGCCGCGGGACAGAACATGACCGGCAAGGCCACGTCGCGAGCGTGCGACTGGATCCTGGCGCACTACCGCGGCGTGCGCCAGTTCTGCCTCGAGTCCAACCTGGCCACGGACAAGAAGAGCTCGCAGATCAACATCCTGGACACCCGCGGCAAGCGGGTCACGGCGGAGGCGACGATCCCGGCGGAGCTGGTCCGCGAGGTCATGCGTACTACCCCGGAACAGCTGTTCCGTGCCCGCCAGCTGTCGAATCTCGGGGGCCTGCTGTCCGGCGTGCACAACAACGGCAATCACTCCGCCAACGGGATCGCCGCGATGTTCGTGGCGACCGGCCAGGACGTCGCGAACCTGGCCGAGTCGTCGGCCGGGCTCGTGCACGCCGAGCTGCTCGGCGGCGGTGCCTACTACTACTCGATCACGATCCCTGCCCTGATCGTCGCCACCTACGGCGGCGGCACAGGGCT
>JASHXJ010000044.1 GCA_030043595.1 Trebonia sp. | reverse complement strand
CTCGACCACCTGTGGTATGACAAGCCCGGCTGGTTCATCGGCCGCCAGCACCTGGCCACCCACTTCGTCATGACGCCGCTGAGCGAGCAGGAGATGCACGTCAAGGCGTACTCCTCGATCCTGCAGCACAACCTGGACTACCGGAGCACCTTCGTGTTCGGCCTCGCCAGCTGGGACAACGTCTGCACCAAGGCCAGCGGCGAGTGGCTGTTCAAGTCGGTGCGGATCGTCAAGTGGATGGGGCAGGACGTGCCCTGGGTCGGCGAGGACCGCGCACGCATCCACGCCCCCACCGGTTCCCTTCTATGATGCCGAACGGACCCCGCATCCTCCCCGTCCGCAACCCCTACTCCGGCGAGTTCGACTACGAGATCACGCCGCCCACCCCTGATGAGCTCGCGGGCATCTGCGACAGGCTGCGGGCCGCCCAGGTGAAGTGGGGCGCCGCGCCGCTCGAGCACCGGATCGAGGTGCTCAGCCGGTGGGCGGACGAGCTGGACAAGGCGTACGGGCCGCTGTCGGCCGCCGACTACACCGACACCGGCGGCTGCCTGATCTCGCTCATGTCGCCGCGCATCGTCGCCGGCAGCGTGCGCGCCTGGGCGGCCGACGCGCCGCAGGTGCTCGCCGCGGCCGCGAGGTCAGGCACCAGCTCGATCGCGGCGAGCATCTCGTTCCGCACCCAGCTCGTGCCCTACCCGCTGGTCGGCGTGATCAGCCCGTGGAACGGCCCGCTGATGCTGTCCATGCTGGACCCGGTGCCGGCGCTGTTCGCCGGCAGCGCGGTGATCGTCAAGCCGAGCGAGGTGGCGCCGCGGTTCACCGAGCCGCTGCTGGAGACCATCCGCGCGGTCCCCGAGCTGGCCGAGGTCCTCACGGTCATCACCGGCGACGGCCAGACGGGCCAGGAGCTTATCGGCCAGGTCGACATGCTCTGCTTCACCGGAAGCGTGCCCAACGGGCGCAAGGTCGCGCAGGCCTGCGCCGCCCGGCTGATCCCGGTCTACCTGGAGCTCGGCGGCAAGGACCCGGTCATCGTCACCGCGTCCGCCGACCTCGACCAGGCCGCCACCGCGGTGCTGCGCGGCGCGGCGTTCGGCACCGGCCAGGTGTGCTTCTCCATCGAGCGGATCTACGTGCACGAGGACGTGCACGACGAGTTCGTGGACCTGCTGGTCCGCAAGGCCGAGCGCATCCGGCTCAACTACCCCGACATCGGCGACGGCGAGATCGGCCCGTTCGGCTTCGACCGGCAGGCGAAGATCGCCGACGAGCACCTCGCCGACGCGCTGGCCAAGGGCGCCGTCATCAGGACAGGCGGGCCGTCCCGGCAGCTCGGCGGCGGCCACTTCATGCGGCCCACCGTGCTGACCGAGGTGAACCACGACATGCTGCTGATGCAGGAGGAGTCCTTCGCGCCGTTCATGCCGGTCATGCGCTACCGCACCGAGGACGAGGCGGTACGCCTCGCCAACGACACCCACTACGGGCTGTCCGCTGCCGTGCTGGCAGGCACCGCCGAGGAGGCCGCGCGGATCGGCGAGCGGGTCAACGCGGGCACGGTCAGCCTGCAGGACACGTTCCTGACGCTGTTCAAGACCCGGGACATCGGCACCAACTCGTTCGGCGACTCGGGACTCGGCGGCGACCGGACCGGCCCGGCCTCGATCCTGCGCTTCCTGCGCAAGAAGGCGCTCATGACCCAGTCCGCGCCGCCCGCCCCGCTGGCCCGCCCGCCGATCCCAGCGCCCCCGCCCGCCGCGCCCGAGCCCGCCTCAAGCGCCGCACCCGCCCCCGCCACCCCCGAGGGGGACGCGTGAAAATCCAGGCCGCCGTCGTCTGGGAGGCCGGCGCGGAGCTGTCGATCGAGGAGTTCGACCTCGACGACCCGCGTGAGGACGAGATCCTCGTCAAGGTCGAGGCGGTCGGCGTCTGCCACACCGACGACAACGCCCGGCTCGGCCGGCTCCCGGTTGTCTTCCCGATCATCCTCGGCCACGAGGGCTCTGGCACGGTGCACAGCGTCGGGGCCAATGTCACCCGGGTCAAGCCGGGCGACCGGGTGCTGTTCACGCCGGACTACTGCGGGCGCTGCGAGCAGTGCCGGCTGGGCCTGACCCCGTACTGCGAAGACGTGGTGGCGGTGACGTTCACGGGCACCCGGCCTGACGGCTCGCCCCGCGCCCACTCGGGGGACCGCCCGGTCCGCGCCTCCTTCTTCGGCCAGTCCAGCTTCGCCACGCACTCCCTGGTCACCGAGCGGAACATCGTCCCCGTCCCCGCGGACGCCCCGCTGCACTACCTGGCGGGGTTCACCTGCGGCGTGCAGACCGGCGCCGGAGCCATACTGAACGCGATGCCAGTCGGCCCCGGCCGTTCGGTAGCGATCTTCGGCACCGGTGCGGTCGGGCTCGCCGCGGTGATGGCCGCCAGCGCCTGCGGCGCGGACGAGATCGTCGCGATCGACCGAGTCCAGCACCGGCTCGACCTTGCCCGTGAGCTCGGCGCCACGCACGCCATCGACACGACGAGCCAGGACCTGGCCGACGTGACCGCCGAGGTGACGAAGGTGACGGGCAAGGGGGCCGACGTCGCGCTGGACACGACCGGCAACCCCGCGGTGATCCTGGCCGCGGTCAGCGCGCTGGCCACGCACGGCACCGCGTCGGTGATCACCAGCAGCGGCCCGCCCGTCACCCTGCCCCCGGGAGTGCTGCTCCTGAAGGGCAGGAAGCTGCGCGGCTCCATGGGCGGCCACATCAACCCGACCGTCTTCATCCCGCGGCTGCTGGACCTGCACCGGCAGGGTCGCTTCCCGGTGGACCGGCTCGTGCGGAACTACCCGTTCACCGAGGTGAACACCGCGATAGCGGACTCCCTGTCGGGAGCGACCATCAAGCCAGTCCTCACACTCACCTGACCGGCCCCGAGCGCTACCCACCGGGTGCGCGCCGCAGCCCCGCCCCCTTGCGGCTGTCAGCCCGTCATTCCCGTGGGCCGCACCGCACCCTCCCATAGCGCCGGCTTCCCCTGTCACGCCAGCCGCGGTTCCCTCCCGTCACGCCCGTCCCTCCCGCTGCCTTTGTATGCGTCCCGACCATTTTCGCGGTCGATTTGTCCTGATATGTCGTGCGGAACGCATACAAAGAGAACAGGAGAGGCTGATGTTGCGTGCTCGGCCGTGCCGGCGAAGAGCCGTCAGTGGCTGCCGTGACGGCTGTGGCGTCAGACCGCGGGCGCGCAGAACGTGCGGCGGTATGCCTGCGGGTTGGTCCGCAGCGCCCGGCTGAAGTGCTTGCGCATGTTGTCCGGACTGCCGAAACCGCTCTTGCGCGCGACCGCGTCGATGGGCAGGTCGCTCGTTTCGAGCAGTCGCTGCGCGAGCCGGATCCGTTCCGCCGAAATCCACGCCAGCGGGGTCGTCCCGGTGCTGGCGGCGAACCGCCTGGCGAACGTGCGCGGGCTCACGGCCGAGCGCACGGCCAGGTCGCTGACCGTGACCGACTCGTCCAGGTGCGCCCGCAGCCAGCCGATCGTGTCCGCGAACAGGTCGCCGTCGTCGAAGGCAGGCATCGGAGTCTCGATGTACTGCGCCTGCCCGCCGGGCCGGTGCAGCGGGACGACGAGGTCACGGGCCACCCTGGCCGCGACCTCGGTCCCGTAGTCCCGCTGGACCACGTGCAGGCACAGGTCCAGGCTGGCCGCGCTCCCTGCGGAGGTGAGCAGGTCCCCCTCGTCGACGTACAGCACCTCCGGGTCCACGCGCACCCGGGGATACCGGCGCGCCAGTTCCGCGCATTCCGACCAGTGGGTGGTCGCGGTGTGCCCGTCGAGCAGCCCGGCGGCGGCCAGGACGAACGCGCCCGTGCACAGCGAGAGCACGCGCCGTCCCTGCGACCGGGCCAGGCGCAGCGCGTCGAGCACCGCACCGGGCACCTGGCCAGGGGTCTCGGACGGCGGCACGATCACGGTCGTCGCGCTGCCCAGCGCGTCCAGGCCGTACGGGACCTCGATGCGGAACCCGGCATCGGTCGTGACTGCCGGGGCGGCGGCACAGATGAACAGGCGGTACAGCGGCTGCCCGGAGCCTCCCGTGACGTCGGTGCCGAACACGTCGCACGCCGCGGCGAACTCGAACAGCGACAGGCCGTCGTAGGCCAGGACGGCGACACCGGGCACAAGCCTGGCAGTTTTGTCGTGCACCCAGTCAATTATGCCACTGTTGACGGCCCGCGGCGCGACTGAGACTGGTCTCATGCATTCGGAACAGAACATCCTCGTTCTCGGCGATCCCCTGGTCATGCGGCCGCGCCGGCTGGCCGACCGGGTGCTGGCGCGGGCGTTCGGCGCGCGGCTGGACGGCGAGCTGGCCGCCGGCACCGTGCCGGAATCGAGCGTGCTGCGGGCCGCGCGCGCTCAGGACATCGTGTCGCTGCACCGGCGCCGGGCGATCGCGGGCGACTGGAACCACCTGCTGCGGGTCGCGTGCGCACGGGCGACGGACCAGCGAAGGCTCTTCGTCTGCGCGGACC